>JASJEE010000229.1 GCA_030064835.1 Microcoleaceae cyanobacterium MO_207.B10
AATAAAATTAAAAATTTCTTGAGGAGTCATTGTTTCAGAGAGGGAAGTAAAAGAGCGAATATCAGAAAATAAAATAGATACTTCCCGACTAATATGATCTCCTAGTTGAATATTTACAATATTTTCTCTGCCTAAAAATTCAAGATATTCTGAGGGAACGAAACGAGCAAAGGCATTTCTTTCTTGTTCTAAATCCTGTTGAGCTTTTCTTCTTTCGGTAATGTCAATCCCTACAAAAACTACAGCTTGATTTTTATTATATTTATTAGCTACCATTAAATAATAATGTTTTTGCTCATTTTTATAAATTAAAATTTCTTGTGATATAGAAGTTTGATCGCTATTAATAAAATTTTGAATAAACTTAGAAAATTCTGGTGAACTTTGCAAAAAATTCAACTTTTTTCCTACAAAATCATGGTGAGATAAATTGAAAGTTTGGGCTAAAGATTGATTTACGCCAATATAAAACCCATCGTTACTCACCCAACAAATCATTCCTGGTACAGCATTTAAAACCGCTTCAAGTTGTCCTTTAGCATCGGCTAACTGTTGTTCTCTAGACTTGAGGTTACTCACCATATCTTGAAATACCTTTGCTAAAATTCCTAAAGGGTCATCCCGCGTTTCAACTTGATCTAAACAACCCGGTTCAAAGGTATTATTTTGTACAGCTACTGCTGCTTTGGTGACTAATTTTACTTGCTCGATATAGATAGACATTTCCTTATTGCGAGTATAAATCTCATTTTCCAAACTTGTCGCAAAGTCGGTAATTGTTTCTAGAAGCAAGTCTAGTTCTTCATTTTTCTCATTAACCTCTTCTAGCTCTTGTTCTAGCTTTTCAATATAATTAGCTAGTTCTTGCTTTGAATAATCATTAAAATTTTTCGGGTTGATTTTTTTGGCATTCATCTGATTAATTAAAATCATGTATTTTAGATAAATTCAAGACAATACCATTTTTTTTTAAGATCATTTTTAGTCTAATTGAAGTTGAAGACTTGGTAATAATTTTTGTAAATTTTTTAGTGATTTTAATTGCCATGGTATATCATTCGAGCCAACAACTACCACTTGAATATCTTTTTTTTTGCGTAAACCCAGAACAAATTTAGATAGCATACTAATTGCCGAACTATTGCAAAACTTTAATCCTCCTAAATTTAAAGCGATCGTATTGGGTTCTTGATCTACTAAATCATTGAGCAAATCTTTAATTGGTTGATATTCTTTTGGCCCACCTAAAGCTAATTCTCCGTTAAAATGAACTGTTATTACGTCCAAATTCTCTTTAACTTGATAATCTTCTGGCTCCCATGTAACTTGATAATCTTCATTTTGAATCTCTTTAATCTCTTGCATTATTGTTCCCCTTAATATTATAAATTCATTGAATTAGCCAAATATAACGAAAAACACAACTAAGATTATACAGGAATTTGAGCCATTGTCGTAACTGTCTGAATTTCCGGATTTTTGGCAACTGTGCTAAATTGCCAACCCAATTTAGCATCATAATCATTTACCATAGTAATTAACCCTAAACCTGACACATCTTCATTTTCATCCTCAGCACTTTTTTCAAGTTGACGAATGTATAGTTCATCCGGGTCGGACTCAGTTAAATCTTGAATAAATTGTTTTAATTGAATACTTTGTTCTGTATTGATAGAATTTGTGGCAAAAAGTACCACTTTTATTTCTGGTTCTTCCATAAAATAAATGCCAAAGCGAATCCTATATTCAAAATCATCATTGTTAAATTTCATGGCATTTTCTAATAATTCATTTGCCACATAACTAACTGCACCAATACTTTGTTTTTTTCGACGTTCACTGTTAGGATCATCATCACTCATGGGGAAAAAAGTAGATAAATAATCCGCAACAAAATGAGCTGATAAACGGTTATTTCTCCAACGTTGTTTAATGGGACGAGAACTAGGAGAAAATGATAATTCTAAAGAATCAATATTATTGCCTAACTCAGATAAGTTATCTAAAAAATTTCCAAAAATCATTTTACTCATTATTAAAACTCCTGATTGTTTGATCGTAGTTGGTTAGATTTTGGGGCGGGTTTATTTCATCTAATGGTTATATCATGTCCGGATAATTAGTGATAAAAAAAACTTTCTCCTTTTTATAGTTTCTTTCTCCTCTCTTCCCCTCCTGGGAGGGGTTAGGGGTGGGTTTACTCCTCCCTCCTTATTTATAACTATTCAATGAGATTGCTATCCGTTTCGGACTGCTCCGCAAACCCTATCGGTCGCAATGACGGAAATACGTTGTGCTGCTTAAGTCCTAATTAACTTAAGTTGTTTAGTTCTGTTTTAAAACCACTAAAGTAATATCATCAAAAACTTTTTGTTCTCCAATATGTTGATAAACATCTTTAATTATCTCCTCTTTGATTTCTGTCGCCGATCGCTCCCAATAAAGAGAGGTTATCTCACAGAGTCTTTCAATTCCATATTGTTGTTTATTAATATTCTTTGCTTCGGTAATCCCATCAGTATAAAGAACAATTCCATCTCCGGTTTCTAAGTCAACAAAATGATGATCGATAAAATCAGTTATTTCATCATGTAGACCAATGGGAAACCCTAAGTCCATTGTATCTATTCGTTCAATTTTACCTCCTTTTCTAAAAACAATCATTTCCTCATGTTGACCGCTAATACTAATTTGATGATTAGAATAATTTAAAATAGCTAATGTCAGATTTTTTTCTGATTCCATACGTTGAATATTATCATAAATCGCTTGATTTAAAGTATCTAAAAAACGAACCGGGTCTTTTTCTTTCATTCCTTGAAGGGTACGGACTGCGGTTTGAGTCATTACCATTAAAATTCCACTTTCTAATCCATGACCTGTGACATCTCCAATTGCTATTGTCACTACTCCATCCGTATATAAAACATCATAATAATCTCCCCCTACTTCCTCTGCAGGTTCCATAAATCCAGCAATATCTAAGTCCTTAATTTGTTCCAATTCTTCAGGTTTAGGAAGTATTAATTGCTGCATTTCCTTGAGGACATCGAGTTCAGAACCCATCCGTAGATTTTCTTGGCTGAGTTGTTCTTTCAGTAAAGTCGTTTGTCTTAAATTATTGATATATTCTAATAATTTTTGATTATTTTCCTCTAATTCAGTCATTAATTCATTACGACTTTTTTCCTCAATCATTGTTCTGACTTTTTCAATCAGTGAATTACTAGGAAGAGAGGAATCACCAATCCATAAAATTCCTTGAATTCGATGCCAGTTTTGCTCCGGGGAAAGAAAATGCACCTGATCGAAAAATGACCTGAGTAATTCTACTTGAGAAAAAGATTCTCGGACCATAAAAATTAAGGAAAATGCTACCCCTCCAACGCCTCGAAATAACCCAAGACTTAATTTTACTTCAGTTGAAGAGTTGTAAAGGGACCTACTCATTTGGGAAGTAATACTGGCAATGCGGGCAGCTAAAATTGAATCTCCAGTTAATAATTTAATCGTCTGGAGAATTTTTTTACGCATTTCATTAATTGAATCTTTATGGGTTAGAGAAATACTACCAAGAGAGATCATTTTTTATACCTTACTACAATGCAAGTTGCATCGTCATAAACTTTTTCAAATCGACGGACAATATTTCGGACAATAGATGCAGGACTTTGATATAAAATCTGGGGATAATCATCCAAGTCAAAGCGATCTTTGATACCGTCAGTATAGAGGACAAGAATATCTTTGGGAGTTAAATAAAGTTTTTGTTCTACGGGAGTTCTAATCCGACTCCCTACTATCCCATCAGTGGAATAAAGTCGTCGAGAACGCTGTCCAAAAACCCGAATCACTGTATTACCCACGCCACAGTAAGACAACTCTTTTGTATTTACATTAAGCACACCTAAACCCGCCGCTGCTCCTATAGTTCCTTTACAGTTTTCGTGCAGGTTTAATAATGTTTCTGTGACGTTAGTTGTCCAGTTTGTTTGGAGAAATTTTTCAATTTTTAAGGATAAAGCATTTGCATCTACACCATGACCTAGAACATCTATAATTCCCAAAAAAACGAAACCATTATTTTCTTCGATGATAGCATTATCTCCACTGACCCTTTCCCCAACACAGGGACGGCCAAAAGACGCATAATCTAAAAAGTCTAAAGCGCTTGTCTCATTTTGATCGTTCATTATTTATGATTGTTTTTTGATGACAATAAAAATGTCTAATATCAAATCCGTTGGCTTCGGAGTAATATAATTTCTATCGTCAGTAGAAACAAAAGCCTGTTCTACTCTAAAATATCAATAAATTATTACTCAATACTGAATTATAACAATGCTACCGGATTTGATATAATATCATGTCCGGTTGAATAGTGATAAATAATTACGGAGGAGTCAGGAGACAGGAGTCAACCCACCCCTAACCCCTCCGGTGGAGGGGAACCGGAACTCAGGAGTCAGAAGTTTTTTATCATTAATTATCCGGACATGATATAATAGATCACTGGAGAATAAAGATATAGATTTTTTGCAGGAACAGGGAATAGGGAATAGATAAGATATTTTTAGGAAAAAGGCAGGAAAAATAATCATGGTAACTTTTTCTTTCTTTAGCTGATATGACTAAGAGGTTTATTTATTTTCCAGAGATGTCTGATAGTTGTAAGTTTAAACAAGGCTTAACTAAAGCCATTTTTTGATAATCACTTTAGTTCCTTTGTCGATCTCGGAAGAAATTTCTAAGTTATCCATCATCCGCTTCACTCCTGGTAATCCTAATCCTAAAGTTCCTGACGAACTGTAGGAATCTTTCATTGCTTTTTCAATATCGGGGATACCTGGTCCCGTATCTTGACAAATAATTTCTATTCCCGAACGCCTGTTTTCTTGAATCGGATTAATAATAATTTTGCCTTTCTTAGCATATTTAATAATATTTCGAGCTAATTCAGATACAGCGGTCGCAATCATTTTTGCTGTATTCTGATCGAATCCGATTATTTTGGCTATGCGTTCAGTTTCCATAACCGATCGAGTAATATCATATTCCTGATTTACCCCAATCCAAACAGACTTTTGCTGATTCATTATCCTCGAAATTTTCCTCAATTTCAATAGAGTTTTCCTCGACTTTTTCCTGTTCTGCTTCATTTAAATCAGCATATTTTTCTGAATTTAACTGCTGCATTAACTCAAAAGCATGATCGAGATTCAATGTTGCCTGAATTTGCTCAAAGTCTACATTCAAATCGACTAAAGAAGACACTACTCCTGGTTGAAACCCAGTTAAAATTGTTTTTGCTCCCATGATTGAAGCCATAGATAATGTAGTATTGATGGCTTCAAAATCTTCTATATCCATCACTTCTACTCCAGACAGATCGATAATTAATCCTTTTACACCAGTTTGATGTAAACGATTCAGCAAATCTTGGCGAAATTGGTGTAAAATCTCCTCAGTTAAATCAATTTGAATGGAAGCAATGAGACACCCTTGAGAGATTTGTAATGGGATTCGTGGGACTTCTTGACCCTTTACCATAAACCTATTTGCTTTGAGATTTTTATATATTTATTTTTCTGATTTATAGATGCGTAAATTTAGATGACGAAAAGAATCATTCAGAGCGTCCATCATATTTGCCGTAGTTTTAATAGTTCCGACATCAATTCCTAACTCAATCATTGTTTGAGCGATTGCCGGAGAAATTCCAGAAATGGTAGATTCACAACCCATTAATTTAGTAGCTTTAGTAATTTTGATTAAGTGATTAGCTACCGCTGTATCCACAACCGCTACACCGCTAATATCTAAGATGAACATCCGGGATTGAGTTCTATTAATCGCCGATAAAACAGCAGTCATAATGTCTTGAGCGCGTTTAGAATCCACAATTCCTACGACAGGTAACAGAAGAATACTATCCCAAATTTGGGTAACGGGAGTAGACATTTCCATCAAAGATTTACTTTGAGAAGCGATCGTGTCGTTAGACATAATTGTATAGACTTCACAAACAATCCCTGTATCTAAATGGAGGAGTTTGCTGACTGCTTCTATTGTCCCAACTTGCTCTGCAAAACTTAAATCTCTTTTTTCCATGATTTTAGAAAAAAGGTCATGGAAAATACTCATCCCGGCAAAAAATATCGTCATAGAAAGCCCAATCCTGGCATGGGTTTCGCCAATTTTCTGCCTAGATTCAACATAGAGATCGTCAATTTTAGCTTCAATAAATTGTTGCCAATAAATATGCTGCATTTTTTGAGCATGAGCTAGAACTTGAGAATCAGAAAAAAATTCCTCATACTCTGGTTGCTGCATTAACCATTCGTACCAGTTATGAACCATATGATCCATCTGGGGAAGCATAAATTCACCTAGCTTCCGAATCGAAGCAATATCCTCTTCTGAAATTTTATAGAGTTCTTGCAGGGTTGCTGCATTCCTCATGTCTCCAACGTAGTTATTCTGAAAATCCATCCTCAAGTCCTCTAGGAAATAGTGTATCCATGATTTTTATTTGTCTATACTTAATAATTTAATATTATAGTTATATCGTCCGTAAAGTTTTTAGAGGTTATTTATAAAGAATTATTAAGTGAAGTGTTTTTGGCCTTTGTTAAAAAAATCACTAATATGGGGCGATTAATGAGCTTTTTACTTGCTATATAGGAATCCTATTTCAATTGTAATATTTTGCTGGTAGTTAGGAGTCAAAATTTCACAACTTTTAAGTTCAAATTAACTATTATAGCACTACGCAAATAGGTTATAAAATATTTCTTCCTCTTCTCTATTCCTTTTTCCCTGGAAAGAAAAATTGATTTTCCTAACCAAAAGACGTAGTGCTATATATATTAACTATTAACTATTCATTCTTGATTAATAATTTCTGTATCCATAATCATCTCACCATCTTTAACTAAATCTTCGTGCTTGTTTGTATTTAGAGTAATAGTAACTTTATTACTACCTGGTTCTAATTTTTCTAGATAATACCAATCTCCATAAATTCTAGTTATTTTTTCGCCGTTGATATACAAATGAGCATGACCTTCATTGGGGTTACTAGTTTGATTTAAAGTTTCTGGGGCTAATTGAAAATTAGTTAATTTTACCTCTAAGTTCCATCCTTTCATTGCATCTGGATGTACAATTAACTCAACTTCCGGGATGGGTTTTCCTGCTGGAATTTCCATTTTTTTATGACTGTGACTCATACCCCCATGAGATTCATCGGCAAGTAAAGTATTGGTAGTAGAATTCACTCCTTTAGTAATTCCCAATCCAGCAGTTAAAATTAATGCTATAGATGTCAGCCCGATTATTTTATTCATGTCTGTTTTTTCATCATTAACAATTTTCATCAGTTATGATGCGCAGAAGTAGTAAAAATGTCAAAAGACAGGCTGTCATAGTAGTAAGTCAAAAATTAAAAGCGCCGAGGGTTGCGAGGAAAGTGAGGCAATCTCAAAGTTAAAAGTAAATTTGTATGATGTGGGTAAAAAGAATCAAAATGTACAATAAAAAAGCTTGATTGACTTAATCAATAGTAAAAATTTATTGTGCTGATTTATGCTAAATTTATTTTTAGATGATGTTTGATTAAATATTTATTGTAAATTTTGTGATTTTATATGTTTTGTTGAATTTCCGGCATTAACAAACGTAGGTGTATGTTGGGTTGCGCTACGGCTTAATCTAACCTACAATATGATAATTAATAATTTCAACAATAGATTACTTAATTACTGATTAAATCATGACAAAAGCTCAACCATATCAACCCTTATTAATTCGTTTATTTCATGGTATTAATGCTTTGCTGATAATTGCTTGTATGATTACAGGATTTTTGGTTTATGACAGTTGGGATGGTAGATTTGGTCAACTTGGTTTGACTGTAGAAAACCGGAGTTTAATAGATATTCATGGCACTTTTGCTTTTGTCTTATTTTTTGTATTTTTAGTATTTTTAATAGTTAGTATTAAACTGGGTAAAAATCATTTAGCGAAATCGGATGATTTGGGAAAATTAACAAATAAAGTAGGTGAAAATATTTGGTGGTACAGACTTCATCGGATTGTGAATACCACCATTCTACTATCAGCAATTTTATCTATAGGTTCGGGAAAATTGCAAGATGAAAATTGGTTGCCAAATGGGGAAATGAATCATATTTGGTATTATATTCATCTGATTGGTTGGCTAGTAATGTTATTGGCGATCGCTACTCACTTATTAATGAGTGCTAAAGTAGGTGGATATCCTCTAATTTTATCTATGTTTAATGCAAAATATCTGCCTCAAGAAAGTCCGAAATTATGGCCAGAAAAAATTATGGCTTGGTTAAAAAACCCTAGAATTTAATAATTAACTATTAATAATTAATCATTAATGACTTACGCAAAACAGGAAATTATACACCATCTCTAGGGCTTAATGGTCATAATCCCTTACTAGATATGGTGGTTCTGCGTAAGTCCTAATAGAGATAAAATCGGAGGTACTGAGCGATCGCTCTCTAAAAATAACAGCTTTAGCGGAGCTTTGCATTAGCAATCGCTCTATTTGCCATACACTATATATAGTGTCTTTGCGTAAGTCCTGACGAATTTAAAAATTCATGCTCTATAATCCTTTCTTTCTCCTGACTCCTGACTCCTGACTCCTGACTCCTGACTCCTAGAGCGGTACGATAACTAATTACCTGGATTCTATATAACTTGAATTATAAATACAATTCCTAATACCTAAACACCTAAAAAATGAATTTAATTGCCCAAGAATTTCAACCAATAGCAGCGATCGCTACAACTCCCACAGCAGTAAAATTATTACAACCTATTTGCCAAACATTAGGAGCAACTCTTTGGATACCAGAGTCTTGTCAAAAAACTGCCAACCTCCCTCCCAATACCCAAGTTTACACTGACTCTCTGAAAAATCATCTGACAAATATTTGGCAAAACTATTGCGCAATAGTTTTTTGTCTTGCTAGTGGTGCAGTTGCAATCACAAAACCTCTGTTGAAAAAAAGCTAAAACTCTTAATCCAGAATTGTTGCTATGCTTGAAT
>JASJEE010000223.1 GCA_030064835.1 Microcoleaceae cyanobacterium MO_207.B10
GTGGGATGATTTTCTACTAGGGGTGATACTCACCAGTTACTCTGGTTCAATATTTAGAGGTATTAAAAACAGATTACTTTTAGAGTTTCATCTCTTGATTTACCAACGCCCTCTTTTCCACCAGAGATCTATTAGCGATCGCCACATAACTATTTTCAGCCAATGTAGCTACTACTTTCCCTTCTGCTTTTATATAGACATCTAGACTAATTGGAGTATTTACTTTACGACAGTTAGCATAACAGGTTGAAAAATACTCCTCATTTCCTCATCTCTCAGTTTCCTAACACCTCCCACACTCCCCACTTTTAAATCTCAAATGGGTTCTATAGGCTATTATTGATACATGGATACTATCTGTAAGTACCAACCTAAACTGTGGGCAATTAAACAAATTTTTTTTGGATGAAGTAAAAAAACTGCATAACTGCCAAAACTTCAGAAATATATCTCTCTATCAATATCACTGAAAACTCAGGATAGAGATTAAATAGAGATTAAAAAGGAGTCATAAGACAGAATACAGAATACAGAATACAAATAAGGAAATTTTTGGATTGGCGAAGGAAGTACAAAATCTAATTAGTAAGCGACTTAGACCCGCCACTAATTTAAGACAATCAAATCAGATGATTTGAGATTGGTATTAAACCTATATATTTATCTGCCAATCATACAAAATTCAATTCTGAATTCAAACTTCTTAGTTAATAATTTGGCAGTTATGAAAAAGCAGTAAATATTATTGCCCACATCAGAACTGTTCTCAAAATCTCAATCATCTTTTTCTAAAAATTTGAGCTAATTTGGAGAATTAATAATGGCTACCTCAGAACACTCATTCTCGAAACTTAAACGTACCCAACACTTAGGAGCTAAAGTTGCCATAGCTGGAGGCGGAAACCTAATTTGGGCTTCTGGCTTCACCCTAATCTTGCTATTTGGCATGGTTTTGACTTTATCCCTGGCCTTAATTTATATTCTCGAAAGTCCCAATCCTACACAAGGACTAATTATCGCAGTTACTATAACTATCGCCTTTAACTTATTGGCGTTTTTCCTTTCTCCTTATTTAATGGATTTAACTCAACAATGGCTATATAAAACCCGTTGGGTTTCCTTAGTCGATATTGATGCCAAAAGTCCCGAAACAGCAGCCGTTATTCAACAGGTGTGTCAAGAACGAAATCTCAAACAACCCCGTTTAGGAATTATAGATGACCAAAACCCCACCGCTTTTACCTACGGTTCACTTCCTAACCAAGCTCGTTTAGTCGTTAGTGAAGGTTTATTTACCTATCTTGATGATGACGAAATTGCTACAGTTTACGCCCATGAATTAGGTCACATTGTTCATTGGGATTTTGCAGTGATGACCTTAGCTTCGACGTTGGTACAAATAACTTATTTAATTTATGTCTTTACTCGACGCTTACAACGTGGAGGCGAAAAGGTAAAAGATATAGCAAATAGCATTGCAATTGCAGCTTATGTGTTTTATTTAGTAGGAACTTATATTCTACTGTATCTATCACGAACTCGTGAATATTTTGCTGACCACTTTGCTGCTGAAACTACAGGAAATCCTAATGCTTTATCCAGGGCGTTAGTAAAAATTGCTTATGGTATTGTAGAGGAAGGTGAAAAAGCTAAAGAACCCAGTCGGTTATTAGAAGGAACCCGTGCTTTAGGAATTTATGATGCTAAAGCTGCTACTTCTTCAGGTACAGCTTATCGTATTAGTTCTGATACCAGTAAAATTGGCAAAGTATTTTTGTGGGATATGTTCAATCCCTGGGGTTGGTGGATGGAGTTAAATTCAACCCACCCTTTAACTGGAAAACGAGTGCGTGCTTTGAGTACCTATGCAGAAAAATTAGGGCTAGCAATTGAATTTGATATGGGTCGTATTATTGGCGAAGGTAACAAATTAAGTCGGCAGCGACTCTATGGAAATTTCATCTTCGACCTATTTTTATATACTGCTGAATTAATCGGCATTATTGGGGGATTAGTTGTTGGATTTTTGATGGTTAATACAATGCCATTGAGCATCATCTCCGGTCCAATAATTGGTTTTGGTTTAGGTCATTTAATTAAAACATTGATAATGTATCCTAACTTTAAAAATGCACCAGAAACTGATGTATTAACATTAATGTCTGACCCTTATGCTAGTCCGTTAAGAGGAAAAGCTGCTAGTTTAAAAGGTGAATTAATTGGTCGAGGTGATGCTGGATATTCATTTGGCTCAGATTTAAAATTGCAGGATAAAACAGGGATGATGTACTTACATTATTCTTCTCGATTCGGTCCGATTGGCAATTTTTTATTTGGCATGAAACGAGTGAAAAGCTTAATTGGAATGAATGTAAAAAATATAGGTTGGTTTCGGCGTGGAGTTGCTCCTTGGATGGATTTAATTCAGTTAAGTAGCGAGAATGGAACTGTGGTTAATAGTTATCATCGTTTCTGGTCTTTTGTGTTAAGTATTGGTGCAATTGGATTAGGTATTTTACTCTTAGTATTGTAGTGAAGTAAATCATGGGGGGTTCAAGGCAGACAGAGACTTTAATGCTGCTGTGAACCTAGAAAACTATGCACGTCAGTAGGTGGAGTTCTCACTGATTTGAAGCCTGTGGAGAAGATAAGTAACAGACAATAGTCGGTGGTCTTCAGTGTTTGCGCAGCATTGCGTCAGCAAAACAGGAAGCTAGCTCCAAAACTCATGCAATCACGCATGGGTAAGTTTGGGTAAGTTTAGTAGAACGGATTGGTTATACTCATCCCCTAAATAGGGTCTGCTGAAAAAATTGGTTGGTAGGGGCAGGAGATGGGGGGAACAGGCGACGGTTTCGGCCATTTTATCTGAAGAAATTTTCTGGAATTTCAGCAGCAAATTTTCGTATTTTGAGGCCAATAAGAGCTAATAACTAGGAGATAAATTGAATACAAAAAGCTATTAAAGCCTTAGCTATCCTAACTTTTAGCTTTATTCAGCCAGCCCTAAATATCCAAATCTCAAAAATTTTGCGACATTTAATTGGGTGGTGAGTGTAATAGGTATGGCGTAAATGTAGTAAAAATTATCTGATATTAAATACGAAAAATAATGCTACAGGTAGTCTAATATGAAATACTGAAATTGATGCCATATACATATATAGATTTCCTCATCTCCCCATCTCCCTATTAATTATTGGTAGCAAATATTAAAGTATTTCATCTGACTACAAATCCCTGAAAGTTACTAATTTGCCATCCTCTAACCCTCATAAGCTAAGGCGCATTTTAAATGGGTCTTAGCAATTCATGTAAGAGTTAAGCAGTCAGAATTGATAAGCGTTATCATTTTAATTAAGCATATAACAAATAACTGCTTTAAATCCACAACAGCTTACCTTAATATCAATGCTAAATGCTGAATGCTAATACCAAATTGATAAATGTTTGCTACAAATATTATCAATCTTGGGTGTTAGCTGTGGGGTGTAGGGTGTGGTAAAATCATAGAAAAAAAATAAAAAAGCTGGTTATAAACGGGATAAAGTGGAAAAAATTGATTAATTAGTTAATAGTTGAAGTTGGCTCAAGCATCACATTCTTTTTTAAAATTGGTATAAGATATGAATGCTTACCGCTATATAGCAATCAGAGCTGATTTGTGAAATAAATGAACTATTTCAAGGCAGAAGGCAGGAGGCAGAAAGCAGAAGGGAAGTGAAGAAGGAGACATTTTTTTAAAACTTCATAGATTTCACGAATGATTTAGGATTGCTATATAATTTTATTTATCTTAATATCAGCAATTATCCAAACATGATATAAAGCTTTTTATAATCAAAATAAACAAAGCAAAAAATTAAGTTCTAAAACGCCAGATAAAAATGTTTGATGCCACTCATAAAATTCTGCAAGAAGGTCGTATTCATCAATACACAGTAACTAACAACGGGCAACCAATACCTTATTCTGAGGTTTTGAACTTATGGCAAAATGAGTCAAACTTTCGCTCCTTTTTCATCTCACTTCTAGCTGAGTCTCACTTTTCAGCCTATAGATGGGAAACACCACCTATTACAAAAGATACTGTCAAGCGTAAATTTGAATTTGTACTACTCAATTCTCCTGGGTTAGCGCGTAACCCAGACAAGAATACATATCGTGATTATTTCACAACTAATGATGTTAATAATGGAATTGTTGTATTTGAAAATTTAGGTAAAGATGCAATACTCGTAGTTCCATCTCCAATAAATTCAAATGCCTCCTTTGAAAGAACTACGTTTTCGGCCTATACCCATCTTGCAGCTTTTATCCGCAGTGCGCCAGATACTCAAAAACACGCTTTGTGGCGAATTGTGGGACAAACTGTGCAAAAACAGATTTCAGATAGTCCGCTTTGGGTTAGTACGGCAGGCGGTGGAGTAGCTTGGCTTCATGTCAGATTAGATTCTAGACCGAAATACTATGGGTATGAAATGTACAAATAAGCAGCTAAATAAAATTGTGGCATTGCATAATTGGGGGATAATTTTGTCAGAGAGCAGAAACCATTATCCCCTTGTCTGGTGTGTCCCCGTCTCCCCGTCTCCCCGTCTCCCCGTGTCCCCGTCTCCCCGTGTCAGCCAGAATCATCCCAGTATTCAGCAACACCAAAATTGTTTACCTACTCCAATTTTATGTAATGGTTGCCCGATTATAAATTCAGTGTAGCCTAATGTGTGATTAATTTTGTCTACTTGTTTACTTTTTGTTCCCTGTTCCCAGTGAAGTGTTCCCTACCTCTACCCCAAATCACTACATCTACAGAAATACCGGAATATTATACTTAAAATAGTCGAGTAAATCCTCCATTTTTAGTGGTTTTCATAACGGGTATTATCCGCCAGATAAAAGCGGATATGTAGGATATAGTGGTGACATCCTCCCGACGCTGACCCTACGGGTACAGCGCGGGCTTCCCAATCTCGCAATTGGGTATTCCTGCCCCACGCCACTTATCTAGGTCATAGACCCCCGACAGACCGACTTGACAGGCTGTTTCCGTTCCCCAGAGTCCCTGGGCTACTACGTTTTCTAGTCCACGATGCAAAACCATCTCTGCTGCGGCATGGTCACGATGGGTTCGATACCCACATTCAGGACAATCATGCGCTCTGACTTCCAACCCTTTGCTGACCGCCGCAAAGCAGTTAGGGCAGGTTTGGCTGGTGCCGTTGGGGTTGACCTTAGCAAAGTAGACACCTCGTTTCCAACACACCCATTCCGTTAGAGACAAGAATTGCCCAAAGGCAGCATCCACACAATCTTTTCGCAGCATCCCTCGCGTCAACCCTTTGGTATTGAGGTCTTCTGCAAAGATAGTTTGTGCTTGGTCACAAAGTTTGTGAGCCGTCTTCAGATGGAAGTCTTGACGACGGTTTGCAATCCGATGGTGCATTCTGGCCACTTCGATTTGCGCCTTCTCCCAGTTTTGAGACCCCTTTTGTTTTCGCGCCGCTCTGCGTTGCAGCAATTTCAGCTGGCGCTGCATCGACTTGAAAAACTTAGGACGCTCCTGGAAACTGCCATCGGAAGCCGTCAAGAATCGCTCCAATCCCAGGTCAATCCCAATCGCTCGACCATGCACGACGGGCGCATCGGGAACCGATACCTCCGATTCAATGGTGACGACCACATACCATTGGGTTCCTCGCACCCTGGACAGTACCCGCACCTGCTTTACCTTGAATCCGTCAGGGATGGGGCGATGCAGGTTGATAGGCACTTCCCCGATTTTCGGTAGCTTGATAGCGAATCCGTTGATGGGGTTGCTTTTGAACTGAGGAAACACAAAAGACTTGAATTGACCAAACTTTTTGAAGCGCGGAAATCCATGACCCCGCTTCTGAAAAGCTTCCCAGGTGTCGTGCAGTCTACGAATAGTAGTCTGCAACACCTGAGAATGCACCTGGCCCCAACGCGGGAATTGCTTCTTAGCTTTGGGCAGGTTGTTTTGTTGACGATGGTAAGACGGGAACGGATCATCGGCAGGAATGATGTACTCCTTCTCCAACGAGCACCTGTCTACCAGACCAGATCGCGAAGCAATCCAGTCTTTGAGTTCGTGCAAAGCGTAGTTATACACGCCTCTACAGGTCTCAAGCCAATCCAACAGTTCAGTCTGTTGGTTGGCATCTGGATAGATTCGGTAGGTGTAGTTCATCGTCAGCATAGCTGTAGTTTACCACAAGCTATAGCTACTGGTAAATGCTTGTCTCATCGGCATCGAGCCGAATCGACAAGCGCGGGGAGTCCATGTATCCCGACGCTGTATGCGTAGCATCAGCGCGGGACTTATAGCTCCCCGAACCCCTCATTAGTTAAATATCTAATCCGCTTAAAAGTTTGTCCTTGCCACGGTTGATAACCAATCTCTAAATACTTTGGAATTTTCTCACTTCACTCCCTTCTACTAGCAATGACTTTACCGCAACTAATGAATCAAAAATAATCTAATTATGTATGCTTTTTTTGTTCAATTTTAATTTTATTAATATTCAGTTATTTTGAATTTTATTAATAGTTTTTAGATAATGCCAGGCATGAAAAAAATCTAACCTCGTCCCCGCCTACGCGAAGATAAACCTTATGCGAGTGAAGACGGGTATCAGGCAGGGGAAATCTTACAAATAATTGGATAATTTAAAAACAGAATTCAGCTATAGCAATCACCGAGTCAGATGTGAGAATTGAGGTGTTGCTTAAAAATTTAGAATCTAGCAGTTATCATATTCATTTTTATACATTTTTTGGTTCTTCTGTGTTCCCCGTTCCCTATTCCCTAATCCCTAAAAGTGTTCAATATCTCACAACTTAAATCATATTTCTATAGCAATCCGGGCATAAGTTGCGGCGAATTAAAAAGTAAATAAGAAACTTGAAACTCCCACCTGTTCCCAGTTAATTTTTCCCTAAAAGGCAGTAATATTTTTGCCACGAATCAAATAGGATTGCTATATATAAATATCTGATTAAGATTTATTCCCTACTACCCTTCTCAACATTTTATTTACAAACAGCCTCTAATTAAAATTGCAGTATTCTCAGAAATACTTATCAAAAAAAATGAGAAATTTAATAACTTCAGTATGAGCGCGGATTTATCACAAGTAGTTAGCGATCAAACCCAAAAACCAAAGAAGATTTAAAGAGATTAAACTTGCTTATTTCTGTAGAATAAACCATGCTTATACTAAACCGTAGTGTTTTCTAAGCAACTAAATAAAAAAAACAAATATTGACGATGTTAAAACCATATGTTAATCTTATTATAACAGCTTGTAAAAGCAAAAACTATAAATAGCTATCTAAATTTTCTAGACTCAATATTGTTTTTTTTCTATGCTGATAAAAAATTTTCTAGGACTTTCCTTAATGGGTCTTCTAGTCTCACCTACCACGGTGAACTTATCAAAACCCATCTCTACGACTCAAATCCAATCCCACCCCCAAACCCTGGCCGTCAAATTTCCACCAGGAGGAGAAACTGGTGCCCCAGCTAGAACAAGAGGAGCCGGCTCTCGAGGACCTTGTAATCCATTAGTTGAAGAAAAATCTGGTATCAACTTAACTGCTTTAATGCCAAAAAATAATATTGGCACAACAGTTAGTCCTAACCCAAATGTTTATCTTTATGTTCCCAAAACGAGCAAAAAAACAGCAGAATTTGTTCTATATGATTGGACAAATAGAGTCAGGACACCAATCTACAAAACCAACATTTCTTTACCTGATACCTCTGGAATTTTGAAAGTAGATTTACCAAAAACTGTAGAACTACAACCAGATAATATTTATGTATGGCACTTTGGCATAATTTGTGACCCCAGCCAGCGTAGTTTAGATTATTACATCAACGGATGGTTAAAACGAACCTCTCTAACTACAGAAACAGAAGCCAAACTGCAACAATTAGAACAAAAACCCTTAGAAAAAGCTCAACTCTATGCCGAATCATCAGTTTGGAATGAAACTATATCTATTTTAGAAAAAGCTCGTGATGCTTATCCTAATGCGTGGAAAGAACTGTTAGAATCTGTAGGACTAGAGGAAATTGCTGATAGTAAAATCTTTGACTGTTGTCAAAAAAAATCAGCTCAAAGGTAAAAGCAGTTGTTAAATTCCCTCAACATAAAACATATTGAGAAATCCTTAGTGAAATCTCATCATGATTCTTCGGGAGTAAGAACAAGAGTATTGATTTGGCAATGGCGCGGGGTGTTGATAACTACTCCCTGCGTAGCTATTTTTGTGATTTTGCTACGCTTGACTGGAATATTACAGTTATGGGAGTGGGCTACATTTGACTTATATATGCGTCATCGACCCTTGCCCCCCATAGATGAGCGAATAGTAATAGTTGGTATAGAAGAAACAGATGTACAGAAGTTGGGTCAAGCAATTATTCCTGATGGTGTCTATGCTCAACTTTTGGAAAAACTCAAAGTGATGGAGCCCAGAGCTATTGGCTTGGACATTTATCGAGACTTACCTGTACCACCAGGTCACCAAGAATTAGTCAAAGTATTTCAAAGCACCTCTAACCTAGTTGGTATTCAGAAAGTAGTAGGGGATGAAACAAGAGGAGGAGTTGCGCCACCACCAGCCTTAAAAGAAAAAGGACAAGTTGGTGCAAATGATTTAATTGTTGATGCAGATAACCGGGTGCGTCGAGGTTTACTTTACCTCCAAGACAACAATGGAGAAACAGTTTATAGCTTTAGCTTATATTTAGCTTTACTTTATCTCGAAAAAGAAGGTATTCAACCTGAGATAGTTGAGGGGACAAATAACTGGCGCTTAGGAAATCAAGTATTTATTCCGCTCAAATCAAATGATGGTGGTTATGTCAGAACTGATGCTGGTGGTCATCAATTATTAATTAATTATCGAGGACCTAGTGGTTATTTTCGGACAGTTTCTCTGACAGACATTCTTGAGGATCGAGTACCGAAAGATTGGGGACGGGACCGCATTATTCTGATTGGTAAAGTTGGAGAAAGTTTTAACGAT
>JASJEE010000224.1 GCA_030064835.1 Microcoleaceae cyanobacterium MO_207.B10
AGTCAAATTATTATATTTGATTTCTGATTAGTATATAAAAACAATCAACTGATAACTGATAAATTAGGGGAGTAAATTATTTTGACTAACGAAAAAAATATCTGGCAAATTATCGGGGAATATGACCCTAATGGTTTAATTGTTGTTGACACTCAGATGAATATTACTCTGGTAAATCCGGCATTTTGTAAGATGTTTAATGTTAACCAAGATGAGACTATTGGTAAACCAGCATCTACCATTTTAGAAGATTTAGAAGATTTCCAAAAAGTCTGGGAAAAAGATGAAGTAATTCGGGGTAGAGAAAAAAGATATCACCTGGAACATCATAAAAATTCAGAAACTGATATTTTGTATGTCAAAGAAGTCATATTTCCGATTCGTGACCAAAATTTAATTGCTTGTATCATGGTTGATATTACCCATGAATGGCAACGAAAACAAGAAATGATTAACTTAAGAAATGAAACAGTTAGTAAAGTCAATGAAGTAGTAGACCATCAAATGAAAGTAGTACAAGAAATAGCCGGATTATTAGGAGAAACAACAGCAGAAACAAAGGTTAGTTTATTAAAAATTATCAAAATGGTAAATCAGGAGACTGTCTAGATGGAAAATTTTTTAGACATTTACAACCTTAGTTTAAATAAAAAAGGCGAAGAATTATGTGGAGACCAAGTTAAATTTCGCAAAGCAGAGAATAAAAATATTGTTGTCTTGTCTGATGGTTTGGGTAGTGGAGTTAAAGCGAATATTCTGGCTACTTTAACTACAGAAATTTTGATTAATATGTTGAATACCGAAGATATTTCTTTGGAAGAAGTGATAGAAACTGTCATCGGAACTTTGCCTATTTGTCAAGTTAGAAAAATTGCCTATGCTACTTTTACAGTTATTCAAATTAATCCCAAGAATAATAAATTTTTAGTTATAAATTTTGATAATCCTCCCGTTTTCTATTTAAAAAAAGGTAAGTTAATTAAATTAGAGGCTAGAACGGAAAAAATATTAGATAAGAAAATAACTTTTTCTGAAGGTAAGTTAGAAAAAGGTGATTTTTTGGGAGCTATTAGTGATGGAGTTTTATATGCAGGTTTGGGAGTTAGTTTAAATTTTGGTTGGGGTTGGGATAATATAGCTAAACATATCGAAGGTTTATTTATTAATCATACTCATACTGCGAGAAATATTGTTCAAAATGTAATTAAAAAAACTCATAATCTCTATGGAGGTAAAATAGGGGATGATGCCTCTTTTGTCGGAATTTATGTCAGGAAGAGAAATCCAGTAATGATATTTACAGGTCCGCCTCTAGATGAAAATAGAGATTTTGAATATGTAGAAAAATTATTAGATTTTCGTGGTCGGAGAGTAGTTTGTGGTGGTACAACAGGAAATATTGTGGCAAGTTTTCTGGGGGAAACTATTGAAATGGATATTACTACAATGACAAAAGAAATGCCACCTATAGGTAAATTAAGTGGAATAGATTTAGTAACAGAAGGAATTTTAACTATTTCCAAATGTACAGAAATTTTGCAAAAGTGTCATTGCGATATTGGTAGGTTGCCTTCAGATAAAAATGGTGCTGTAATGTTGGCAAAGGAAATATTGGAAGCTGATTCTATTTTATTTTTGGTAGGGCAAAAAATTAATGAATTTTATCAAAATCCTTTATTGCCAAAAAATATTTCCATTCGTCGTAATTTGATAGAAGATTTAGTTCAATATTTGCGGGAAAAACAGAAAGAAGCAAATATAGAATATTGTTAGTTATATAGCAGGGAATAGGAAATAGGGAGCAGGAAGAAAAAATTGATAATTTATGTACGATAATTAATTTTACTTTCTACTGAGATATCTAATAGGGAATAGTTGGAAAAACATTTTCCTAGTCTAAGATTCATCATTAGCAAAACTTGTAGGCTATCTTATACGACTTAAATTCAGATGATAAAAGAGATTTAGTAATCTATCATAACCCACCATTTTATATGTCTCAGTCTAGTAGGGGTTTGGTTTCCAAACCCAAGCAAAAATTGGGATGAGGTGGCAATATTTTATTGTAGGAGTTTATTCTCCGAAACTAAGCAAAAATGGTATGAAAAGACAAAATGCCTAAAGTTCTTTTTCACAAATCATTTCTGATGGCTATATTTATATCATGTCTGGTTAAATAGTTATAATTAAAGTTTTTAGTATTGCTCTAGCTTTATCTATTTGAATAGTTATAATTAAAGTTCGTAGTAGGGCTGAATCCCTATCTATAATTTAGGGATCAAGCCCTACTACAAACAAAAATTTTTTTTACCGCTGATTATCCGAACATGATATTATTTCTTGTTTCCTATTCCCTCTTTCTTACTCAAATTATCCACAAAATTTTGATGTTCTACTGTCGCTAACCCCTGCTTTACTACTTCAATCACTTTCATTGAATTTCCTATTAATAAAGCAGTTTTATCTAACCATAACCCCGAAAAAAAAATCACTACAAATTATTCCCTTAGAATTTGATTAAAGCTGAATATATTCCCCATTTTTTTTAACCGAAAAAAATCAATTTTTCCATCCTCAACTCGCCAAACCAAATACTCTTGAACTTGATTACGACGATAGACTTTAAGTTTATGATTTACATCAATAGAAACACTACTCGCAGCAATTTATACTATTAATTCTGGCGCATCTTCCACATACAAATCCTCGCTAATAATTGACTACCCACCATTTTCAATTCTCAGCAAAGCATCTGGTTGAGGTTCATTATCTCCATCCAAACGAACAGTAGAATTATCTCCTAGTTCTATACCTGGAGTTGCTGACCAATAAATTCCCAACCAAGTCATAATTCGTGCATGAGGATTACCATGTTTTGTAATTCGTAAAGGAGATGCCATATAAACTATTCCCTCAATTAATTCTGCCTTTTTAATATTTGATTTGCTGTAACGATTTTCAAATTCTATTCTAGTTAAGCGATCGCCATTTTCTAGGGTAGGAATTGTTGGTTTTAATCTGGTATTTGTTAATTTACTTTTCATAATTTTCGCCTCCTAAATCTTGTCTAAATTACATTTCAGATTATAACTCCCTTATTTTAATATTTGACCTGTCAATTCTACTACTCAAAGCTAAATTTCCTGAACGTTGTCTAACAGTTAGGAATACTTTTGTGTTATATTGTCATATTATTATGTAATGCTCAAATATCCCTATTCCTATTAAGGAGCTTTTGGTTTATAGTTTCAACTAACTAATAATAGAAGAAATGAGGAATAAAAAACTCCTAGAAAGAATCACTATCAACCCGAACATCTGTCACGGTAAATCCTGCCTCCGAGGCTTACGTTATCCCGTATAATTTATACTAGAATTGCTTAGTAGTGGCATGACTATTGAGGAAATTCTTGAAGACTATGATGATTTAGAAAGAGACGATATCCTAGCTGCTTTAAAGTTTCCTACTGGCTTAAACTCAGAGATTATCTGAAATTGAAAGATTAATCAAGAAATAATTTAAGGAGCAATAATTTTTATGTCGGACACAATTAGAATTATAACTTATGAGGATATTGATGCCTCTACTACTGATGACCAAGTAAAAAGCATTAATGCTAGTGGGACACCATTTCTTAAATTTGATGAAATAGAGACCCCTTCTGAAACCCCTTCTCAACCTGGCTATGAAACAGGAGCAAAAGGTATAGGAAAGTTCGAGGTGAAAGTGGATACTTTAGAAGCAGAAATGGGTCATTTAGTAGATGTTGTTCAACGGTTGCTGAAGAGAGCAGAGCAAAAAACTAAAAGTGATATTGCATTAGAAGAAGTAGAGCTTTTAGTGGAAATAAATGGAAATGGAAAAATCAGTATTTTAGGAACTGGAGGGCAAGTTGGTGGAAAGGGTGCTATTAAACTAAAGTTCAAGCGACAACAGAGGTAAAAGATGGCTAAAAATTATGCAATTACTATTGGGATAAATAAATACGAGCATATTTCTAGTCCTCTCAAGTATGCAGCAAGCGATGCTGAGAAGGTAAAGGATTTTTTGCTGACAGAAGCAGGGTTTAATCAGGTCTTTTACTTCTCAGATTATTCTCCTAGCATTGAGAACATTTCCACTCGCCCTACTCGTTCTAATCTTTTGATATTATTGACAAAAACCTTCGAAAAAGAGTTTATGGGAGCAGGGGATAATTTTTGGTTTTTCTTTAGCGGCCATGGCGCCAGGGTACAAGGAATAGATTATATTATTCCCTCTGATGCTTTTGTTGAGGATATTGAAAATAGTGCAATTTCTGTTAACTATATCATTCAAAGATTGCAGCGATCTGGAGCAGATAATGTGATTCTGATATTGGATGCTTGTCGAGAACAAGGGGACAATGCTCAGAGTAAAAGTATCACTGGGGTCGGGGAACAAACTGAACGGGAAGCTCGTGAAAAGGGAGTGATTAGTATTTGTTCTTGCAGTCCTGACCAATATTCTTGGGAACTGGACGAACTGCAACAGGGCGCTTTTACTTATGCGTTATTGGAGGGGTTGGGTAGTGAAGGTAGAAAGGCGAGTGTGACAAAATTGAACGAATACCTCAAATATCGGGTAAGAGAATTAACCCAAAAACTAGGGAAACAACAAACCCCTCGTATTATGGCAGACCCTATTGAAAAGTCTCATTTGATTTTAATGCCAAAATATGCTACTTTGCCTGATATAGAAGTTTTGAAAAATGATGCTTACAAAGCTCAAGTGAATAGCAATTTTCAACAGGCAGAACGACTATGGATACAAGTTTTAGAAACAGGTGTAGATAGGGATGCAGTTCACGCTTTACAACAAATTGCTATTGAGAATAAAGGGCCGTATCCACCTCCTCCAGGCGTAGATAATTCTCAATACCGTCTAAAAAATGATGCCTATAAAGCTGAAACAAATGGGCATTTTGAACAAGCAGAAAAACTATGGATACAAGTTTTAGAAATAGGTGTAGATATGGAAGTAGTTCGGGGTTTGCAGCGAATTGCTATTCAGATACTTACACCTAAACCTACACCTAAACCTACACCGGAACCTACACCTAAACCTACACCGGAACCTACACCTAAACCTACACCGGAACCTACACCACAACCTACACCACAACCTCCTCCTCCACCTCGTCTTGATTATACTGAATTAGAAACATTGCTGAGTGAGGGAAAATGGAAAGCAGCAGATCGGGAAACAGCTCGTTGTATGTTGCAAGTTGCAGGGCGACAGTATACAAGTTGGCTGAGAGGAGAAGATATAGATAAATTTCCTTGCACAGATATCCGTGTAATTGACCAACTTTGGGTAAAATATAGTTATGGTAAGTTTGGATTTTCTGTACAACAGAAAATTTATCAGGATTTGGGTGGAATAAGAGCACACCATCCAGAAATATGGGAAAAGTTTGCAGAAAAAGTGGGATGGCGTCAAAGAAGGGGGATTGTTTGGAATAAATGGATGAGTTACTCAGAACTAACGTTCAAAGAAAGTACACCTTATATGGGACATCTGCCTACAATACCTGGTCTTACAAATGGTAAGTCACCTTGGGAGGTGGTCAAGAAAGTTAGGACTAAGGAGATACCTGGCTGGGAGGGATTTGTTAGCAAACCAGGTTTAAAGTTTGATGCGCTAGAGTGGAAGACAAGACCACCAAGGACAGAGACAAAAACTGAGACGAAAATAGTACCGTATGGAAAAGCAGCAGCCGTAACGGCCATAGTACTGTTCTCTCGCGTAGAGACTTGTGGACTTTAACATATAAGCGTTTAAGCTACTTATTATTGGCGATCGCTCAGATACGATTTATCAGCATAACAGCAGTCTTCAGATCAATAATTAGCCATAATCAATCAGCTATCTTTAGTATTTATAACATAGTGCCATGAACCAAATCACCATACAACTATCAACAGAACAATACCAATATATCCAAAAAATTGCCAACCAGCAGAAAACCTCACCAGAGAAAATTCTAGAATCAAAAATTACTGAATGGCTAAAAGAATCTCAAACTGACTTTAATCAAGCAGCTAATTATGTATTAACAAAAAACTCTGAACTCTATAAGCGCTTAGTATGACTCGCTATCTCAGCCTATCAGAAATTATGGAACTGCATCAGCAAATCATTACCCAGACAGGAGGAGCTAATGGTATAAGCAATATCTCCGCTTTAGAGTCAGCAGTAGCACAACCAGCAGCAACATTTGCTGAAGAAGACTTATATCCAACTGTCATTGATAAAGCTGCTGCTCTCGGTTTTTTAATTATTATGAACCATCCTTTTATTGATGGTAATAAACGAACAGGACACGCAGCAATGGAAGTTTTTTTAATCCTGAATGGACTAGAAATAAATGCTTCTGTGGATGAACAAGAACAAGTGATTTTAGCAGTAGCTTCTGGAGAATTGAATAGAGAAACATTTACCCAATGGCTACAAGTTCATATTCAAACCATCTCTCCAACTAAACTGTAACTGAGCAAAACTAGGGACGCTACATCCAACGTTCCTACTTTGTTGTCTGCTAATCATAAACTTTCCTCTTCATCAAAAAATAAAGACTCTAAATTACGATATCCACTAATCACTCTCACAATTTCTATTTCCATCTCAGTTACTTGATATAAAATAATATAACCATCCAAAGGAACACCTCTTAAATTAGGCATAATTTCAGCATAACTTCGTCCCATCTTCGGAAACTTAATTAAATTTCTACACTTCTCAGCAAAACGTTGAACAAAGCGATCGCCTGCTTCTATACTAACGTTAGCAAAATAACTAGAAATTTCATCTAAATCGCGAATAGCTGCTTGAGAAAGACTATATTTATTCACTTAAATTTTCCTCTCGCATTTGCTGCAATTTTGCTTTTAATTGTGCAATAACAATTTCTCCATCAACTTTTTCTCCCTTTTCTAATTGTTCTAAACCCACCTGAACTTTTTGGCGAGTTTCATCAAGCCATTGTTCATAATCTTGTTTTTCTAATAGCTTTAAAGCCGAATCAATAACTTCCTCCATGTTGGTATATTTTCCCTTAGCAATTTGAGATTGAATAAACTTTTCTTGTTGTGGACTTAAGATGATATTCATAACTACATAACCTAAAAAAAGGATTGTTTATCTATAATACCATAAGTAACAATAAACTCCCTATTTTATATCAAATTTGGTAGTCTTGGTACAATTCAATATTTTCGGGGTTTGGAGACCAAATCTCTACCAAAAAAAAAGATAAATGAGCGATCGCTATTCCGGTGAGCTAACAATTTAGTTATTATTATTTTTGAATTTAAGGAGTATGTAAAAATGGCTTACAGTGATTTTAAAACTATTAATCAAGCTCAAGCTACTTTTGACCTGAGTATTAGTATGATTAATCTGTTTCCTAATATCGAGTTAGTTGAACCGAGTGAATATTTGAAAATAACTTTGAAACGTAATCTTAAAGTTGCTTTTGATAATAATACTGAAAAAGCTCGTTCTGAGTTAATTATTGCACCTTTGTTGATAGAAATCAGAGAAATATTTGATGGTAAAATTAGTTTGTTTTCTGGCAGAGATTTTAATGTCGATATTACCAGCGGGCTAAATGGGTTTTGTGACTATATTTTGAGTGCTTCAGAGTTCACTTTAGAAATAGAAGCTCCAGTAATAACTATTGTTGAAGCTAAAAATGAAAGTACAAATGTAGGTTTAGGACAATGTATTGCCGAAATGGTGGCAGCACAGAGGTTTAACCAAGCAAGAAATAGAATAACTCAAAGTATTTATGGTGCTGTTACGACTGGTCGTATCTGGCGCTTTCTCAAACTTTATGGTCAAAATGTGGCTATTAATAATGAGGAGTTAGTTATTGAAAATGCAGAATATATAAATATTTCTAAGATTTTAGCAATTTTAAGTTTACCTATTAAACAATTGAACAGTTAAATTGGTGGTGGTGCATTGTAATGGTCGTGATTTTCCGGCAATTCTTGTTAGGAAACACGGCAGTGGGAGCATCTTGCTCCCGTGCGGTGATATTCCTTTTTCCTCTATACCATTACTATGCATGACTACCTTAAATTTTTTGATTAATCATAATTTGACCAATATTTTTTAATACCGATAAAACTTGCTCTAGTTCATTTTCTCGTTCGATAGACAAAGCATAAGAACGACTATATTTAGGAATTTTTCCCTGAATAACTTTCACAAAAACAAATTCTCTGCCATTCACCAAAAAACCAAAAATTGGCTTTTCCGTATTCGGACTATTTAACATATAAACTAATGCTTGAGGTAATGCCTCCATTACATCAAATTTTGTACTTTTACATTCAATAACCAGTACCCAAAATTGTTGTTTGATTACTAATACATCAATTTTTCCTCTGACAATTACTCCTTCATCTTCCGCCTGAATTTCGATTGATATTTCTGTTTTTATAGAAAAAGGAGATTGATAAAATCCAGCTAAGTCTAACAGAAAAGATAGTACCACCATTTTAACCGCTTCTTCTGAACCTGAACCACTATTTACTAAATTAAAATAATTGCTTTTAACGCGGTTGAGAATTTGCTGTTCTACTTCTGTTATTGTCGGTAAATTTTCTTGCCATTCTGGGAAAAAGTTCGGCTCGGCAGTTTGTTGGAGTCCGAAATATGCTTGTATTTCTGCTATAGTTATATCTTTGGCTTGGAGGGTTTGTATCATAATTATTCAAATCCAAATTATAGGAGCTACTATAATGATTTTCTCAAGAAAATTTAGGAAAATTCAGGTAATAATTAACTTGTCTTGATAAATACTATACAATATATAAAACAAATTCCCAATCAATCTGGAGGTAACTATGTCAGAAAAATTGACTCTTCTGCCCCATGAATATCCAGACACCAGTAATATGATTCTGGAGGATGACACTCCCTTGGATAGTTTTATTAATGAAAAACAACAACGTCTCC
>JASJEE010000225.1 GCA_030064835.1 Microcoleaceae cyanobacterium MO_207.B10
AATGCTTTTAGATTTAATCAGCAAACCCTATTTAGGTTGATTGTTATTGCTGTTAGCGTTTGCGCAGCATTCCGATAGGAAAGTTCCTCTGTTTGCGCAGCATTTCGCAGGAAAAGAGTCTAGCTGACGGCTAATAGCTAAATGCTTACCTTAAGACTAAAATTTTAATTGGCTACAAATTCATAAATTCTCAGACAAATCTCAGCATTAATTATAATTATACTAAGTTTAAAATTATAATATTTAATCTAATTAAGTTTAAATTAAATATAGATAAGTTACCATGACCAATTCAAATGTTGCCAAAAAATTTATAGAGAGTCACATAAATAGTCTGATTTTCTTGAAAATCCGTTGGGCAACACTATTGCTAATAGGAGGATTTACACTATTAACAATTATTGTGGTTGCTTGGTTTGCCGATATTGCTCATATCAACAATTTTTTTACTCAAATTCATCACTTTCAAGAAAATCCCCCAATCTGGGTAGAACCACCAACAAAAAATAGTAAATATTTAGTTTTACCCACAATAATACTATTTTTAATAGCCCAAGGAATTATGAAAATTTCCCCGACTCCGAAAACCTGGTCGCGAGTCTTAGTAGTAGGTATTTTATTGGGTTTAACTATTCGTTATTTATCTTGGCGATCGCTCTCGACTTTAAATTTAGATAATCCAATAAATGGTGTATTTAGTCTAGGTTTATTTGGTTTAGAACTTTTGACGCTAAGTAGTAGTATTTTACTTTTATTTTTGATGGTGGGAGTTAAACATCGTGGTGGGGAAGCAGACTATTTTTCTCTGGCAATTTTAGACAAAACTTTTCAACCATCAGTAGATATTTTGATTCCTACTTATGATGAAGCTGAGTTTATTTTGTCACGTACTGTTATTGGTTGTCAGGCTCTAGATTATCCCAACAAAAAAATCTATTTACTAGATGATACTAATCGACCAGAGGTGAAAAAATTAGCTGCAAAATTAGGGTGTAAATATTTAAGTAGAGATAATAATTATCATGCTAAAGCGGGCAATCTAAACAATGCAGTTAGTCAAACAAACGGTGAATTTATTGTTGTTTTCGACGCTGACTTTATTCCCACAAAAAATTTTCTGATTCGCACTTTAGGATTTTTCCAAAATGAGAAAGTTGCCTTAGTGCAAACTCCTCAAACATTCTATAATATTGACCCTATTGCGAGGAATTTAGGTTTAGAAAATATCCTAGCTCCAGAAGAAGAAATATTTTACCGACAAATTCAACCAATTCGAGATGGCGCGAGTGGAGTTGGTTGTGTGGGAACTTCTTTTGTGGTGAGAAGAAAAGCTTTAGAAGAAGTAGGAGGGTTTGTTACAGAATCAATTTGTGAGGATTATTTTACAGGAGTTCGTTTATCAGCTAAAGGTTATCGTTTGATTTATTTGGAGGAAAAATTAAGCGCAGGTTTAGCAGCAGAAAATATTTCTGGTCATGCAATTCAAAGGTTAAGATGGGCAAGGGGAACTTTACAAGCATTTTTTATTAATTCTAATCCGATGACAATTCCGGGATTATCCTTAATCCAAAGGTTGGCATATTTAGAAGCATTTTTACATTGGTTTACTAGCATTACTAATGTTGGTTTTTTATTGATGCCATTAGCTTATGGTTTTTTAGATGTGATTCCGATTAAAGCTACTGCTGCTGAATATTTATATTTCTTTTTGCCTTATTATTTAGTCAATTTAATTGTATTTTCATGGTTAAATTATCGTTCTAGGTCGGCAATTTTCTCAATTTTTTATGGTGTAGTTTTTGCTTTTCCTTTGGCAGTGACCCTAGTTAAAACTTTAATTAATCCATTTTCTAGAGGATTTAAAGTTACACCCAAAGGAATTAAAAGCGATCGCTACTATTTTAATTGGAATTTAGCCTGGCCTTTGGTGATATTATTTTTACTTAATAGTGTCAGTTTATGGTTTAATTTATGTCACTGTATAAATCAAAGTTGGGAAGTAACTGAACAGACAAAAGGTTTAAATTTAGGATTATTTTGGAGTGGCTATAATTTACTAGTAATTTGCCTGGGATTATTAATATTAATAGATGTACCTAAACCAGATATCTTTGAATGGTTTAATTTGCGAAGAGTGGTAAAGTTAAGAGTTAACGAGCAGTTATTTTGGGGTATAACTACACAAATATCTGAAGTAGGTGCTGAGATAGAGGTTAATCATAATTTTGCTGATGATTTTCTTGGAGCAACTTTGCCTGTAAAGTTGAAAATTATTGATGCAAAAATTTGTTTAGAGGGAAAAATTACCAACATAGAAATGAGTGGAGATTTTCCATCTATAAAAGTTATTTTTGAGAAAGTAAACTTGTCTGAGAAACGAAAATTAATAGAGTTATTATTCTGTCGCCCTGGTCAATGGCAACGACAAGAAACACCAGGTGAGTTAAAGTCTTTATGGTTATTGTTGCGAGTGTTGCTAAAACCCAGATTTATCTTTGAAAGGAAACCGAAAATAAAGCCGACTATCGTTACTCAAATTTAATTTTGACTGATAAGAAATATCTAAACTTTATGAGTTTAGAAAATTGTGTTGGGTTGTTGAAGACAATATTTTAATTAATTAATTCACCGCAAATTCTGTAAATGGCCGCACCTCTGGCGGATGAAACCCTAATACAATTTAATTTTTCGGAACACCTGACTTAACTAAATATGACGCAATTCCATCTTCTAATCCGTCCTCGTGAATCCAGATTTTATCATTAATAATTTCCAAGTGAACCACACAACCAGGAACTCTTTTTCCTTTTAAATATCCTACTGTTAATAATAAATAATTTTTCTGGTCTTCACCAACGATCAACTTTCGTTCTAAGTTGCCATGAGCATAGGGTAAATCAGCATATTCTCTCAGGATTTTACTAATGATTTGATGATAATTATTTATGGTATCCATTGACAAATAACCTCCTTTTTAGCATCAAAACTTATCAACCTCAGTCGTTGATTTTTTAATAAAATTTGACCGATGGGTTCAGTAAAAAAATCGGCTTTGCTGAAATGTAATGGCAAGTAGCTGAAGGTAAAATTGAAAAACTTATGTGTGACGTTGATACTTAATCTAAAAATCATTACCATTCAGCAACGCCAAAAAATCTTCAAAAATACTTTCTGTAATCGCTAAATATCATAAGCGCTCAAGTTCTAAATCCTGGATAATATCGTAGTCTAGAATATATTGACCTAAAGCTTTTTTTAAATCGTTCACTCTTGATAAGCTACTAAAACTTTTAATCTCTACAGCGATTTTTTTCAAACCCTTTTCAGCAGAAATTAATTTGTCGGCTCCTAAATCAACAAACAAATCTCTTTTTCCAATACTCAAAATATACGGGTCGTTAGTAATCGTCTATCCATCCTTAATCAAGGCATTTTTTACCGTATCGTGATAGAAGTATTTAGCTGGCAAATCCTTACTCCTGAAATCCTTAAACCAACTTTTTAAACTTTAAAATATAACATCTACTCCTGTACTTAAGCAATATATTACTACATGAATTGTTTTATTGCTTAGGTAATTTTTAGAAAATTAAGAAATTATCGCTTGACTAGAGTGAAAAATTTTTCTCAAGTTTCAGGAAAGCGATAGCTGTAATGGTATCACACTATAACTTTACTGCCATTCAAAAAGTATTAATTAAATTTTATTACTAAAGTAATAACTATACCTACCATAGCTAAAGCAAATAAAATACTCAAAGTTATTTTCAAGATACTATAAGGGCGATCGCCTTGAACTTCTCCAGTACGAGCATTAACCATAACTTGAAAAGTTTTATTTTGATATCGATATGCTGTTAACCAAACAGGAAGTAATATATGTTTAAAAGTAATTGCACTATAAGAAGTAGATAAATTATTAATCTGTTGTTCATCTCCTCCAATATCCCGGCGAATATCAGATCTAATTTTTACATCCATAACTCTTTTAGCTTCTTCAAAACCATCTTGAAGAGAAATTTGAGGTTTTTGAGCTTCAAAACCTGCTAAAAAAGATGATTCGTAGGGACGAAGAGATTCCTGTAAATGCCAAGGTTCAAGCGCATCCAAACGTTGTTTATCGACTGAAGAAGTAGCACTAATTAAAACATCATCAAAAAAACGGCTTACTTGCCCTGATTTACTATACCATTTTGTATGACGAACTTCACGAGTTTTTGTTTCTTCTTCTCCATTTTCATTAGTTTCTGTATAGGTTTCAGTAGTGTAATAATATTCCCCTCTTTTGCCTCTATAATTAGTAGTAGTATAAGTATCATAAGTCCAAAAAGGCAGATAAATTCCTTTTATTTTCTCCATTTGAGCTAATTTTTTCAAAGCATTAGGAGCAAACCATAGTTTATTAATCCATGATTTTACTTCTTCCCTAGCTTTTTTACCTCCAATGGTAAAAGGAATTAATCCTTCTGGTAAAATAGTGGGGTCTGCACTGGTAGGAGATGCAACTATATTAGAACCACAAAAAGCACATTCTCCAGCTATTTGTGGTGGTTCAAATTCAACAGTTGCACCACAATTATTACAACTAACTTCTAAGGCTATTTCTGATAGAGTAGCTAATTTACTATTACTTTGATTAAGATATTGTTCATAAGACTGCTCTTGAATTTGTTCATCACTTTCAGGGATAACATCTTCCCAGCCACAATATTCACATTTTAATTGAGCAACTTCGGGATTAAAACTAACTTTTGCTCCACAACTAGGACAAGGAAAGCGTTTAATTGATGAGGAACTATTACTTTGATTCATCTGTAATTTTTTTAGTTGGTATTTAGTTCTTGATTAATTTGTTATGGAAGATTTATTCGGAAAAACTTTGTTATTCCGGCATTATAAACTTTAACAAACACAAAGTTTAATGTATTGAAATGAACAGATTTTTAGGCGTTGCTGAATGGAGGTATGAAACTTTTGAAAATAAATATTCAAGCTTGATAATCCTATCGTCTACAGATTCTCACTATTGGGAAATAAAAAAACTCTTTTAATATCATGTCCGGTTGAACAATTATAAATAAATAAGGACGGAGGAGTCAGGAGTCAGGAGTCAGGAGTTAGGAGAGAAGAAAGGAGGAATGCTTATGAAATATTGGAGATGGGGTATTGATAATTTCAGTATTTCTTTGGCAGGTGTCGGTACTGTCAGTCCTTAAATTTTATTTATAACTGACCCCTCCGAACATGATATAACTACTAGCTACTGACTACTAAAAAATCATAAAATCATTGAGCAACGCCAATTTTTAAGTGTTTTTTTTGCTTTTCTACCGAATCATTAAGGTTTAAAGCCTCTCCTTTAAAGGAAAAACAAGAAAAAATTTTCCTTAAGTGTTAATCCTCTTCTTTTCAAGGAGAGGTAATTATTAATTGTTGAACCTACTTTTTCTATGTCAACAGATAATTAAAAAAACTTACACTAATGGAGGAGGTGGTGGTGGTGTAGAATTTAATAAAGTCTCTAATTCTGTCACTTCTGAAGCTTTTTTCCAACCTTCCATACCATTAGTCCAAACATGGGTCTCTGCTGTTACACCCTGTTCTGATAACTGCTCTTGACTCAAAGGACCAATTCTCTGTCCATTAAGATACATATACCATTGTTTTTCCATACTAGGTGGTGGTGGTGGTGCAGCAGGAAATAGAAAAGTTAATTCAGGTATTTCTGAAGCAGTTTTCCAAGCATCCATTCCTGCTTTCCAAACTTGAGTTTGAGGGGTTAAACCTTGCTGTGATAATTGATTAATAGAAAAAGGACCTAATTGTTGATTATTCTGATAAAGATACCATTGACCTTGAGATGGTGGTGGTGGTGTCACAGGTAACTGTTGTTGAGGTGATGATTGAAATTGCATTCCATTAATCATTTGATTAGCCATCGCCATACCCATACCTAATTCCACTCCAGGATTGCTACTACCTGGTTTTTGGGCAGATTGTTCAATTGCTTGAGCAGTTTGATATTGGGTGTATTGTTGCATATTTCCTAGTAAACCCATAGAAGCTCTCTTATCAAGAGCTGCTTCAACTTCAGGAGGTAAAGAAATATTTTCAATCAGAAGTTGAGTTAACTCAATTCCCACTTGAGCAAAATCTGTTTGAATCGCTTGACGTATTTGCTCTCCTAAAGAACGATATTGAGAAGCTAAATCAAACAAAGGAGTTCGATTTTCTCCTACCCAACTTGCAAAGGAAGTCATAATCATATTACGAAGATGATCGCTGATTTCATCAGTCTGGAAAAGTCCATCCGTACTTACTAATTCCTGTAGTAATTTAGAAGGATTATTTACCCTAAAACTATAATTTCCAAAAGCTCTAAGGCGGACTGGTCCTAATTCAGAATCTCTAATTGTAATAGGATTAGCTGTTCCCCATTTAAAATTAGTAAAAACTTTTGTACTAAAAAAATATACTTCTGCTTTAAAAGGAGAATTAAAACCATATTTCCACCCTTTTAATGTACTAAGGATTGGTAAGTTTTGAGTAGAGAGTTCATACATTCCTGGCGAAAAAACATCAGCTATTTTACCTTCGTTAATAAATACAGCTATTTGTCCCGGACGCACTGTTAATTTTGCACCCATTTTGATTTCATTATTATGTCTTTCAAAACGATAAGAAATAGTATCATTGCTGAAATCAAGCCATTCTACTATATCAATAAATTGACCACTAATTTTATCAAACAATCCCATTTTTAAACTCCTAGATAGTAATAGATAGTAATTTTTTTCAATCTATAATAATATTTTACCGGGGAAATATTTAATCTTTAAAATTTAATAAAAATTAATATTAATAGCAATAACTAATGGCCAATCATAAACTAAAAAATTATTGCCCTACTATAGTGAGAAAATTTTCCCAAGTTTCAGGAAAGTGTTAGATATTTTTTGTAGTCTATGCAAAATTTATAAATTCCATCTATTATTCATCAGCAAAATAACGCCCATATTTAATCAAAAATAGAGCAGACACTATGAAAAAACTGTTACCCCTCAAACGCCTACTTTGGCAAATACAATTATTAGTAGCTGTTTTCCCTTTACTAATATTAATCGGTTGTGGTAGTCAACCAGAAACAGCAAAAATAGAAAGTGATGAAAAAGCAGAAAAATTATCACCACCGCCTCCACCTCTAGCACCTATAAATGCACCAGCTCCACCCGCAAAAGTTCCTCAAGCTGCCAGTAGAGGATTAACTCAAGAATCGGCATATATAGCCTTACAAAGAAGTGTTCCAAGAAATTCTCAATCTAATTTAGCAGACAATTCTGTAGAATTAGAATCCTCCAATACAGAAGAATATAATCTGATTAATGATAACCCGTTTAAAGTAGTAAAAAACAATCCCTTATCCACATTTTCCATTGATGTAGATACAGCATCTTATAGTAATTTGCGTCGCTTTATTAGTGAGGGGAGACTACCACCAAAAGATGCTGTAAGAATTGAGGAGTTAATAAATTACTTTACTTACGACTATCCCCAACCAGAAGCAAATAATTCCTTTTCTATTACGACAGAAATCTCTGATTCTCCTTGGAATAATCAACATCAATTAGTTCATATTGGCATTCAAGGCAAAGATATAGTTACAGAAAATTTACCTCCTAGTAACTTAGTCTTTCTCTTGGATGTTTCTGGTTCGATGAATAATGCTAATAAACTGCCATTAATCAAATCAGCTTTTCAATTATTGGTAGATGAACTAACAGAAAAAGATACTGTTTCAATCGTTGTTTATGCTGGAGCAGCAGGAGTAGTTTTACCTCCTACAAACGGTAATGAAAAAGATAAAATTCTTACGGCAATTAATAACCTAGAAGCTGGAGGTTCCACTGCTGGAGGTGAAGGAATTAAACTTGCTTATGATTTAGCTAAAAGGTTTTATCAATCTTCAGGAAATAATCGAGTTATTCTGGCAACTGATGGAGATTTTAATGTGGGAGTTTCTGGCGATGCTGAGTTGGTAAGAATGATTGAAAATTATCGAGATGAAGGAATTTTTCTGACGGTGCTTGGTTTTGGTACGGGTAATTTTAAAGATGCCAAAATGGAACAGTTGGCTAATAAAGGAAATGGCAATTATGCTTATATTGATAATCTTTTGGAAGCGAAAAAAGTGCTAGTGACTGAGATGGGAGGAACTCTACTAACTATTGCTAAAGATGTCAAAATTCAAGTAGAATTTAATCCGGCAAAAGTACAAGCTTATCGTTTGATTGGTTATGAAAATCGACTTTTACGTTCTCAAGATTTTAATGATGATAAAAAAGATGCGGGAGAGTTAGGTGCAGGTCATTCGGTTACGGCACTTTATGAAGTTATTCCTGTGGGAGTAGAAAGTAATGTGAATTTGCCGGAAGTTGATGAGTTGAGATATCAAGATAATCAAGTTGACCAAGCAGCTTATAATAGTGATGAATTAATGTTAGTGAAGTTGCGTTATAAGGAGCCGAAGAGTACAACTTCTGAGTTGATAAAACAGCCAGTTGTTGATAGGGGAGTGAGTTTAAATGATGCTTCTAATGATTTTAAATTTGTGGCGGCTGTTGCTGAGTATGGAATGATTTTGCGAGATTCTGAATATAAAGGTGATGCTAGTTTTAGTGAAGTGTTGAAGTTGGCAAATGAATCGAAGGGTTTAGATTTAGAGGGTTATCGGAGTGAGTTTATTAATATGGTTGAAAGTAGTCGGAAATTGATAGAGAAAAAGTAGATGACTGAAATTTAGACAAAAATTTTCCAATCATAGATTAATATATACCACAAATTGTGACTTTTATCCAGCTACTCCCTGAACAAGAGAGTGCGGGATTTTTGATTAGGCTGTTATATGATGTCCGGTTAAACAGTTATAAATAAATAACTATGGAGAAGTCAG
>JASJEE010000352.1 GCA_030064835.1 Microcoleaceae cyanobacterium MO_207.B10
ATCATCAAACCCAGATGGGTATTCAACTTGTAACTTGTTAAATAGATACCAAATGGCTTCTATAGACTTTTAGGGCGTTCAATTTTTCATAATTGTTGTCTAATTTTAGACTATAGTTTTATCTGTTGGCTTACTAATGCCTGAAACCAAACTTCTCCAAAGTTTTTTTTAAAAAAAATTCCTAAAATTTTCCTTTTCATATTCACTTAAATTATTCAAAACCCCAACGTTATAGTTATGGATATCTCATATGTCAGTACAACAGAAGGAGCCTTTCTCCTAAATATTTCTACAGGTAGATTACGATTTCTACTAAACAGTGGCCGTGTTATTGGTGCGAAAAAAGTCAAAAGACTTTGGCGAATTCCCCTAAATCAGAGAGGAATGCCAGAAATTACACCTGCTCGTCGAGGTCCAGAACCTACTTGGAACAAAAATCAACGCACAGCTAATACTTTTATTCATGTTCTACGAAAGACTATAGACTATAACCGAGACAATGGAACTTCTTATCCAGCGGTAGCTGTGAAAGTAGGAGGTAGAAAGGATTATTGTCACGCTGTAAAAATTCGTGGAAATTGCCAAATAGTTTATCAACCTCATAAACCTAATAGAAGTCAAGCAGGAGGTGCCCGTCTGTGGATTGAAGTAGAACCAGAAAATATAGTAGAGCGAGTATATTTTAGTGATGGAGATTATGGTCCTCCTCCGGAAGTAGTTCAGCAGCGAGCAAAACAAAAGAAGTCGAAGGGTTAAACACTACATATCTGCAACGTTATGGTTTTTGACGACTATATATAGTATATATAGTGTCTTTGGTTGAATTTTGGGAAAGGTGTGTGGCGATCGCTCATCCTTTACTATAAATTCTCTTGAGGCAAGAGAATAATATTAAAACGGTTTTCATGTTAGTAGACCACAGTAGGGGCGAATGGCTATTTGCTCCTAGAAAATAGTGTCTAAAAATTAATCCTCATCTTGTGTTAATTGTGTAATAGGGAAAATCGAAATAGCAGGACTTTCTTCTTCACTCCTGGAAACTTTTTGTGAGATTTTCAGCTATCCATCAGCTATCCAGTGGAATAATTTATGAAATTCATTGAATAACTTGGGAGATGTTTCAGGAGAGGCAAATTTTATCAGGTTAATCCTATCTATTCCCTGAACATTGACTACAAAAAAATAGAGTTTATTTTCCTCTACAGCTTTCCAAGAACGTTGCGTGGATTTTTCCCAATCCTTATCAATTATTTGCCAATTTGGGTCACTCAAAAATATGTGCTAAAAAAAGTCAGGCATCTTTCTGATAATATTTATAAAGCTTATCGGCTCAAACTTCATCTGTAATCAACCCACTTGCTTCTAATTTTTCCCTATATGGTTCAATCAGAAAAGGAAGATTTTCTTCTAAATCAGGACTAGATAGTAAAGCCGTATTTTTAGCCAGAACAGAAAAACAAAACCAAGCGCATAAATGGGATTTGTCAACCAAATCCCTACAGCTTTCTCTCACAAATCCTGCACGGATTACTATATATAATACCTAAGCTTAAAATTCTTGCTTCTCCCATACTGTGTTGATTTATTAGTGGCTACTTATAGAACCCCTGAAGGGATCTATTTAAAATTAGAGATTGAGAGTAGGGGCGATTTCCGTGCCGGAATGCTCCTAATTACGCGAATCGCCCGTACGGGAGTGGGGGTAGGGACGTTGCATAAGGGCCTCCGTACGGGAGTGTGGAGAGATGGGGAGATGGGGAGATGGGGTGTATTAGATATCTCCCACTCATCCAATCATCAAATCAATTATTACCCATTTTTTATCAATTAATTCTCCACCAGGACCTATTTTTTGGAGATACGCTTAGGGGTTCTATATCACTCAATAAATTACCAATTCCAGATAACCTATAATTGGGGTTTGCTGAAAAAGTATTATGGGTAAGGGTAGGAGTCAGGAGTTAGAATTCAGGAGGAATGGAGAATTATAGAGTATGTAGTCGGAACAATTGTCCCTCAATTTTTCCCCATTTTTCCGCCCAAAATACTAACTTTTTTAGCTCCTCAAGCTCAAAAAATCATACTTTTTTATACCCGAAAAATGCTTTAGCCTTTATCTGTAAATGGTTTTAGATTTAATCAGCAAGCCCTAATTAATAATCTATTTGAACAGGAAGTTAAACGAATTATTGTTTAATTCATTGGGTGCATATAAACTTCTGAATAAAGCCAAAAATTTATAGGTTTGAAGGAACAAGCAATAGGCAACAAGCAATAGAAAAAAAGTATTTTTACAAATATTGAGATGCACCCTATTAATTAAAAAACTGTTTGCGCAGCATTCCGTAGGAAGAGCTGATAGCTAATACCTAAATGCTTACAAATAATTTTTCATTCATTAAAAAGCTGAGAGCTGACTGCTAATACCTAAATACTTACAAACGCTTTAAAACAACAATTGAACGTTCCATCACAGGAATAGGAACCTCACCTTGATATTGCTTACCATTTTCCACAAAATGAGACTTACTCGTATCAACAACAACCATCCAATTTCTATCTTGAAACTTAGGAGGAATTGTAAATTCTATCAATTCATAATGAGCGTTAAAAAATATCATAAAAGAATCATCAATAATCCTTTCCCCACGCTCGCCACTAGCAGGAATTTCTTCCCCATTTAAAAACACACCAACAGCTTTCGCAAAATCAATATTCCATTGTTCCTCAGTCATTTCTCCACCATCGGGATTATACCAACCTATATCATTCACATCCGAACCATGAATTGCACGACCTTGAAACCACTTACGTCTATGAAATACTGGATGTTGACAACGGAAATAAATTAACTGTCGAGTAAAATCCAATAAATCTGAATTTTCTACCTGTAAATTCCAATCCAACCAAGAAATTTCATTATCCTGACAATAAGCATTATTATTACCATTTTGCGTCCTGCCAAATTCATCTCCACCTAATAACATCGGTACGCCCTGAGACAACATTAAAGTCACCAACAAATTCCGCCTTTGACGGTTTCTTAAACTTAGTATATCTGAGTCCTCAGTTTCTCCTTCCTCTCCAGAATTCCAAGAACGATTATGCTCCTCTCCATCATTATTATCTTCCCCATTTGCTTCGTTATGTTTTTCGTTATAACTAACCAAATCATTCAAAGTAAACCCATCATGGGCAGTTACAAAATTAATACTCGCATGAGGCAACCTACCATTAGCAGCATATAAATCAGAACTACCTGTAAAACGATAAGCAAATTCAGCTAATGTTTCCTCTTCCCCTCGCCAAAAATCTCTAACTGCATCTCGATATTTACCATTCCATTCCGACCACAATAGAGGAAAATTACCAACTTGATAACCACCTTCTCCCACATCCCAAGGTTCAGCAATTAATTTCACATTAGAAATAACCGGGTCTTGATGAACAATATCAAAAAAAGCTGCCAAACTATCCACTTCATATAATTCTCGCGCCAAAGCCGAAGCCAAATCAAATCTAAAACCATCAACGTGCATTTCCGTCACCCAGTAGCGCAGACTATCCATAATTAACTTCAATACCTGGGGATGACGAACATTAAGAGAATTACCACAACCAGTAAAATCCATATAGTAGCGGGGGTCATCGTCTACCAGACGATAATAAGCAGCATTATCAATACCCTTGAAAGATAAAGTCGGACCCAGATGATTACCCTCTCCAGTATGGTTATAAACCACATCCAATATCACCTCAATACCAGCCTTATGCAAAGCCTTGACCATTTTTTTAAATTCTTTAACTTGTTCCCCTGCTTTACCACTAGAACTATAACCACTATAGGGAGCAAAATAATTAATCGAGTCATAACCCCAATAATTAGATAATTCCTTATCAACTAAATGTCCTGGGTATCTAAGAAAGTGATGAACTGGCATTAACTCCACAGCCGTAATCCCTAGAGATTGGAGATAAGCGATCGCTCTTGGATGTGCCAACCCAGCATAAGTACCCCTGAGATTTTCTGGAATTTCAGGATGGAGTTTAGTAAATCCTCTGGAATGAATTTCATAAATTATTGTTTCGTGGTTAGGAATGTTTAATAATTTGTCATCCCCCCAATCGAAACTTTCATCAATCACCATAGATTTTGGCATGAGATGAGCATCATCATCTAAAGTGCAGGCTAAATCTTTTTCTGGATTATCCCAAGAATAGGCAAATATTTCTTGACCATACAGGATATCCCCATCTATTGCTTTTGCGTAAGGGTCAATTAGTAATTTATTGGCGTTAAAACGATGCCCTTGGGATGGTTCGTAGGGACCATGTACTCTAAATCCATATTTTTGACCAGGACTTACACCTGGTGCATAACCATGCCAGACAAAGTTACTAACTTCTGTTAGGGTGAGGCGTGTTTCTTTGTTATGCTTGTCGAATAGGCAAAGTTCAACGCTAGTAGCATTTTCAGAGAATATAGCGAAGTTAGTTCCTTTACCATCCCAGGATGCTCCGAGGGGATATGGTTTTCCAGGCCAAAGAGGTACATACATAAATAAACCGAGAGTTCTTCAGAATTAGACGACTATTTTTATATGTAATGATACATGAAAATAATATTAAAGCTTGAACACCAAAAATAAGGTAGGGGTTTGATCTCCAAACCCTCCTCCAAACTCCCACATAGGAATGTTAATGTTTCTACCTGTTTCTTTCTATTAGACATATCCAATAGACATCTCCAAAATAAAAATCAAGGTATAATTTTAATGAAAAATTTGTAAAAACTATATACTAATGACTCAGATATTAGAATATTTCAATAACCACGCAAAAGAAATAAAAAGAGTTATTGGGATTACTGATAAGCAATTTAAAAAATTAAACTTACCCTACAAATTTTGCTGATAAACTAATAAATTAAAAAGCTGATGACGGATAACAGATAACCGATAACTGATATGACTCAATGTTTAAATCCTGACTGTTTAAAATCCAACCCACCACAAACAAAATTCTGTCAAAGCTGTGGTGAAAAATTAGTCTTAGCCGAACGTTATCGCCCTCTAAAAATTATTGGTAAAGGAGGTTTTAGCATAACTTTTCCAGCAGTAGATGAATACAAACTTTCAAAACCTTTTTGCCTAATTAAACAATTTTTTCCTCAAGCACAAGGAACTCAAACTTTATCAAAAGCTGCGGAATTATTTGCTCAAGAAGCTGGACATTTGGATGGTTTAGGTAGACATCCACAAATTCCCGAACTTTTTGCATCTTTATACTTAATACTTAGGATAATCGACATTATTGATTACAAGAGTTTATCGACGAGCAAAATTTACAACAGGAATTAGAAGAGTCGAGACCTTTTGATGAAAGGCAAATTTTGGAATTATTAAAAAGTTTATTGCCTGTGTTGGAATAAGGATTTTTGCCTTGCACTCCCTAAAAAATTCTGATACATTTTATTTATTATGGTGAATTTTCCCATACATATAACTTTTTATTCAATGTAAAAAAGTATTTTTCAGACTAATAACAATCAGAGCGATCACTACCCAAAGCGAGATTACCGCCGATCATTCTGTCAAGCTCCTAAATCAACCCCTGAGAAATTTTTCCATTCCTATCCTTTAAGTTTCAATGATATCTAAAATTTAGAGAAGCAATCGCCATTCACATCCACAACCCAAATTCATTCTCTAAAACTGCTGTAAAATACCTACACAATTCCGGCAAAATCAGGTCAAACCTGGTAATGTCAGTTTTGATGCTTATTTCCTGTTTCAACCTGGGAGGTCGCCCTCTTCCAGTTCACAAGCGTAAATTCGGGTACAGCCTACCCTACTTGATTGATTAACTTCCCCATACTGCGATAACACCACTGCCGCATTTAAGTCCCGGTCTATTCTCATTCCACAATGAGGACATATTATAGTACGGTCTTTTAGCTTTAATTCTTGATTAATATAACCACAATTATGACAAGTTTTCGATGATGGAAATCACAGGGGGGCTAGCACTACAGTTCCACCAGAGCTTACGATTTTGGTTGTCAATCGTTCCCTAAATTGATAAAATCCTTGCCTTGCTATTGATGCTGCCAATTTACCATTTTGCATCATCCCTTTAACGTTTAAATTCTCTAAGCAGACGTGCTTGATTTTACTCGCTAAATTTGTAGTAGTTTTCTCTATGAAATCCCTACGGACGTTCTTGATACGAGTATGGTAATTAGCCAGTTTTTTGTAGTATTTAATGGCATTTTTTGAAGGTGGTTTACCTTGACTTCCTACCTGTTTGTTGCGATTATGCCATTGAAACTTAGCCAGCTTTAATTGCTCTATTTTTATAGAGTCGGGGAGAGTTACAACTTCGGAGTTCCGCAATTCTTGGTTGGCTATACTTGCAAATTGTTTTACCCCTACATCTATTCCAAAAGTTTCGTCAACTCGCTCATCTAATAGAGGATGAACTGAAAATTTCTCCGCTTCAATACTGAAACTAACAAACCATTTTTCTCCTGTTCTACTAATAGTAAAAGTCTGACTTGCTGTGGTGTAAGGTATTGATTCCCATAATCGAAAAGTTCCTAAGGTTGGTATTTTAATTTTCTTACCAGGGTTAATTGTTACTTTTCCATTACCATCATAAACAGTAAAAGATTGTTGGTCTTTTTTCCTTTTCAACTTAGGATATTTACTGATTCCTTCTTTATACCGTTTAAATGCTTCTACCTAGATGTTGAAAAGCACTTTGATAAATGGGAGATGAATAATTAGAAGTCCAGACATATTCTGGTTGCTTTTTCACATAGTTAGTAAAGACTTTTTTAGCTTCTAAAATGCGTAATGAGTAGCTCAAGCTAAACTTCCTGGCCACGTTTGTTAACTTTGGTTATACCAGAAGTTCCGTTCACCATGCTGAGGCCATAGTTGTAAACGAAACGAGCATAGCCAGCACATTGAGCCATTTTTGAGCGCTCCTGGTTATTAAGCTTTAATTCAAGTTTTTTGGCGTACAATCAAATCACCTCCAAGCAAATTGTCAACTATTTGTTTGGCCTACTCAAGAAAATCCCCCTCAGTGATTATCAGTTATTACCGGAAATTGCCAGATATATATTGATACTAGCAATCAGCTCCTAAAAAAAATCAGCGGCGCAAAGGATTTTTGGCTTGCATTCCCCAAAAAATTCTGATAATAGAATATTATTAGCTATTATTAATTTGACTTTATGTATGATTATTTATTCAATATAATAAATTTACTTTCCTTTTCATAAATCAGTTCAGTAGGGGGGGGTTCGGCATTAAGTTAACGAGTTTTAACATTCAATCAAATGAACCCACCCCGAATGATATAACGAAACAATTTAGATGTATCAGTTTAGTAAAGCAAAATAAACTAAAAACACTTCTGAAATAATTGGTTTACATCATCTTGTCAATCTTATCCAATCGATCAATACGCTTCAAAAGCCGTATAAAAGCAAAGCCCATCACCACAACCAACAAAAGTAACACCAAAGCCAAACTAACCTGATTATTAACATATAGGATAGTCGCTGACAAAGTAAAACCACTAATCAACAAAGCATAATTAGTACCCATTTGCACACTACCAACTCGACGGACTAACCTATCTGTTTCTGTCGCCCTAACCCTAACCCTAATATCCCCCTGCTCCAACTTATCAATTGCATCCTCAATACGACCAGGCAAACCCAAAGCAGTAGAACTAACCTGAGCCGCTTGACGACCAAGCTCATTCAAAATAGTATTTTGAGAATTTCCATCAGACATAAGCTCCATGGCAAACGGTTGTGCCACCTCCATAAAATTAAACTCCGGGTCTAAACCCTTACCAACCCCTTCCAAAGTAGAGAAAGCTCGCATCACAAAAGTAAAAGTTGCCGGAAAACGGAAAGGTTGGTCATAAGCAACCTCATACAAATCATCACTAATAGCAGTAATTGACTGAGCTTCAAAAGGCTTATCCATAAAATTATCTAACATATATTGGATAGAACGCCTCACAGGTCCCATATCTCCAGTAGGTTTTAATGCTCCCAAATCTATCAGAGACATAATTACCCTCTCAGCATCTTTTGAAGCAATCCCATAAAGAGTATCCATGAGTTTTTCCCTCATGTTAGACTTAATTTGTCCCATCATCCCAAAATCATAGAAAATTAATCCACCTTCTGGACTAACAGCAATATTACCGGGATGAGGGTCAGCATGGAAAAAACCATCATTCAAAAGTTGCCGTAAATAAGCTTCAGCACCCATTCTTGCCAAAGCCTTTCTATTTTGCCCTGATGCTTCTAAAGCTTCATAATTACTGATTTTAATACCTGGAACATATTCTAAGGTCAGTACCTGTGGAGCCGAATAACGCCAATAAACTCTAGGAACTCTTACCCAATCACAATTACGGAAATTTCGACGAAAAGTATCAGCGTTGCGACCTTCGTTGAGATAATCTATCTCTAGCCAGAGAATTCGGCAACATTCTTCATAAATACCCAACCAATCTCGACCCCGACCCCATTCTGGATGACTTTGAAAATAACGAGCTATTCCTTTGAGAATAGCTAAATCAATTTGGAATAGTTTTTTTAGTCCTGGTCTTTGTACTTTGACTACTACATCTTCACCAGAATGAAGTTGCGCTCTATGAACTTGACCTAAACTGGCAGCAGCTAAAGGAACTGGATCGAAGCTTGGGTATAGTTCTTCTACCTTTTTGCCTAGATCCTCTTGGATAATTATCTCAACTTGTTCGTAGTTAAAAGCAGGAACTTTATCTTGAAGTTTTGAAAGCTCTTCAACATATTCTGAAGGAAATAAGTCAGCACGGGTGGAGAATAGCTGCCCCAACTT
>JASJEE010000353.1 GCA_030064835.1 Microcoleaceae cyanobacterium MO_207.B10
GTTGGTAATTGGTGGGATGATTTTCTACTAGGGGTGATACTCACCAGTTACTCTGGTTAAATATTTAGAGGTATTAAAAACAGATTACTTTTAAAGTTTCATCTCTTGATTTACCAACGCCTTTTTTTAACCCAATCAAATGCCAAATCCTGATTAACTTTGGCTTCAATGAAAACTATCTTTTAGATAATTATCCAGGGTTTGGAGATGAAATTTTATGGAGCGATCGCTATAACTATAAACAGGAGTGGCAAAATTTACTAATGATTGTAGTTGGGCAATAAAATAAGTAAAATTATCCCATCATAAAATCATAATTTTGTCACTTGATAAGACACAAAAACAAGCACAATAATATGAGATTATAACCACAAGTTTATGCTCAATATTAATGTTTATATCAAAAACACTAAGTAGTCAAGCATTCAGCTAGCCTCTTGGGGAGGAACTACGTTAATATCAGCCAGCTTTTCCTGAATAATACCAGTTTGAAAAAAATAATATTACAAATAAATTCGATAATTGAAAAACATAATACAGCTATAAATACCCGATCAAGATTTCTTCTTTACCTACGACCTACCACCTACCCCCTAAAACCTAATAAATTTATTTGTAGCAAACATTTATCAAAATTGTATAATGCTCTCGCATTCAGCTTTTTAACGAACAAATTAAGCATTCGTTTAACCTCTATTACATTTTTGGTTCAGAGATTCGTATAATGATGCTTTTGTTAATAATTATCGCAATTCTCTAAAATATTTATTTCAATAGTAGTAATCCGAAGCTAATAGCTGAAAGCTGACGTCTGTTTGCTTACAACTATTATACAATAATTTTAATTATTTAAAAAAAATCTAATTGCTCAGATTAGGCTGTAATCTGAAATACATCAAGATTTCAACAATTAATAATTAATAATTAATAATTACCTCTCCTTAAAAAGAAGAGGATTGACTCAAAGGAAAATTTTTTATTTTTTCTCCTTTACAGGAGAGGCTTTAAACCTTAATTTTTCGGTAAATATAATATTATATACCATTTTGAACATTTATGACATTTATTGATGTTAATTAAGACAAAAAATAATATATTTGAACTTTAATAGCACTGAATATTATGATATAAATAAATCGGGTTTATATTGAAACCTTTGCACAACTATATATGAGTATTTTATTTTATGGTCATCAGTTTTGGACGAGAAATCTGTGGTCATCTCAACATAGCTGAATCTCGCGAATGGTTGGTAACAAATGGCATTGGCGGTTACGCTTCTGGCACAATTGCCAATCTCCTCACCCGTCGCTATCACGGATTACTCATAGCAGCCCTAAAACCACCCTTAGAACGTACCCTCCTGCTCACAAAATTAGACGAAACAGCCGGATATAACAATAACTACTACCCCCTTTACTGCAATCGTTGGGCTGAAGGTACAACAGATCCCAAAGGTTATAAACAAATAGAAAGCTTTCACCTCGAAGGAACCATACCAGTATGGCGATTTGCATTTGCAGATGCGCTATTAGAGAAACGAATTTGGATGCAGCAGGGAGAAAATACCACCTATATCCATTATCACTTGCGCCGTGGCAGCCAGCCGTTAAGTTTAGCTATTAAAGCATTAACCAACCATCGAGATCATCATCATAACTCCTCCGCCAAAGACTGGCACATCACAACGGACTGTGCAAAACAAGGAATATGTGTGCGAGCTTTTCCCGAAGCTACACCCCTATATTTGCTGACAAACCCTCACGCAGATGACCAAGTATTAGTATCTACACCTGCTAACGATTGGTATTACGGATTTAACTTAGCAGTAGAAAAATATCGAGGACAACAAAGCTACGAAGACCACCTGCACGCGGTTACATTTCATGCCAAGCTAGAACCAGGTCAGTCCTTAACCATAATTGCTAGCACTAAAGAAAACCCCAATATCAACGGAGAGAAAGCCCTAGAGTCTCGTCGTACCTACGAACAACAAATACTACAAAAATCCCCTATTATTCAACTTTCTGGATCAAAAATAGAAAATCCAGTATCTAAATTCTGGAAAGCATTTAGTACCACAGCATTATCTGGAGAAACACCTAAAAATTCTGCCAAAGTACCTCCAGAGTGGGTGAATCATTTAGTGCTAGCAGCCAACCAATTTATCGTTGATCGCAAATCACCAAAAGTTCCTGACGGCAAAACCATTATCGCAGGTTATCATTGGTTCGGCGACTGGGGTAGAGACACAATGATTAGTCTATCCGGTTTAACCCTTTCCACTGGGCAATATGATGTAGCGCGGTCAATTTTACTCACCTACGCCCAGCACGTCCAGCAAGGAATGTTGCCAAATCGCTTTTCTGACAGTAGTGCAGACCCAGATTATAATACAGCAGATGCCACACTTTGGTATTTTGAAGCAATTCGCGCATACCATGAAGCCACAGAAGATGACAAATTATTAGCAGAGCTATTTCCCACATTAGCAGAAATCATTGACTACTATCGTCGGGGAACTCGCTACAATATTCAGTTAGACACCGATGATGGTTTAATTTATGCTGGAGAAGAAGGTACACAAATTACCTGGATGGATGCTAAAGTTGGTGATTGGGTAGTGACATCACGCATAGGTAAACCAATTGAAATCAGTATTCTGTGGTACAATGCGCTTCAGATTATGGATAAATTTTCCCAAATATTGCGCAAGGATAACCTCGATTATGAAAGGTTGGCAAGACTATCAGCAAAGGGTTTCTCTCGCTTTTGGAATCAAGAAGCAGGTTATTGTTATGATGTGATTGATACACCAGACGGTAATAATGCCTCTTTGCGACCAAATCAAATATTTGCTGTATCATTACCATCCACAGGCAAATATAGCTACCCACCCCTACTGACACCAAAGCAGGAAAAACAGGTAGTAGATATTTGCGGCCAGTCACTTTTGACATCTTATGGCTTACGCAGTCTTGCTAATGACGACCCAAAATATCAGGGTATTTATGGCGGTGATATTTACAAACGTGACGGAGCTTATCATCAAGGCACAGTTTGGGGTTGGTTAATCGGACCTTATGCGTTAGCGCATTTGCGAGTTTACAACGATGTTGCACAAGCTGAGGAATTGTTAGCACCAATGGCGAATCATCTCACAACTCATGGAGTGGGTAGTATCAGCGAAATTTTTGATGGAGATACGCCGATGGAACCTCGTGGTTGTATTGCTCAAGCGTGGAGTGTAGCAGAAGTTTTACGAGCTTGGTCAGTGATTAATGGTATTAAATAAACCGATTAAGTTATACCAAATTGATAAATTTTGGCTACAAATATTATTAATCTAGGGTGTAGGGTGTGGGGTGTGGTAAAATAATCGGAAAAACAAAGAAAAAGGATGGTTATAAAAGGGATAAAGTGCAAAGACTTGATTAATTAGTTAATCGTTGAAGTTTGCTCAAGCATCACATTCTTTTTTTAAATTGGTATTACAGCGCTTTTCAAATTAATGAACCACATCGCCATAACCAAAACCTTGTAGGGACGTTGTATGCAAGGTCCCTACAGTGGTCTACTGTATCAAAAAAATCCTAACTAGTCTTCTTGTTGGCTGCAAACATTCTTTCAAAACTCATCGCAGCCACACCAATAATTACCAGTATCATTCCAAAAATCTGCGGTAACCCTAAAACTTCCTGAATCATTACAAAAGCAAACAAAGCAGTTAAAGCCGGACCAGAAGTACCAATAATAGATGCTCTTGCTGCTCCGGCAAATCTAATGGCAAAATTATTTAATAGATAACTAAATAAGGTTAAAACCCCTAAAACAATACCACCAACAATTAAACCAGGCCATATACTAGCATCAATATTTACATCCCACGTCGGGGGTAAGGGCATGATCAAACTCAAAGCAGAAAATACAAAAATCCCAGCAAAATTCACCAAACTAAAGGGAATTGGATGAAGTTTTCCTGCTGCCATCTGGGTTAGTAAAACATATCCAGAAAAAGTTATACCCGCAGCCCCAGCCGCCAAAATTCCTTGTTGAAAATTACCTTCAGCTCCCCCACTAGGTAGGGTTAAACAAGCTCCCACAATAATCACAACCATAGAAAAGATACGCACTACAGAAGGGCGATCGCCAAATAACCCCCAGGATGCCAAAACGGTAATAATTGGATAAATAAAGAAAATCGTGATTGCAATGCCAGTAGGTATATTCCCGATAGCTACATATATCAATACTTGAGATAGAAACAAAAAGAAAGCACTACCAATAACTTTTGCCCACAAAGCAAAGTCCTTAGACTTGATAAAGCGCTCAATATCAGTCCAAACTGCTGGATAAAGAAATGTAGCAACTAAAGGCATTAACAACATTACTACTATCAGTCGTAATAATAGAATTAACAAAGAATTACCAATATTAGGAACAATTAATCCTTCCACCTCAAATAAACCAAAAATTATCCGTGGCTCTGAAGAAGTAGCCAAAAGAATCTTGAGGCAAACATTAAATAAAGATAAAACAGTTGCTGACAGCAAAGCCAAAATTAGACCTATCTGAACCTGAGAAGCAGATTTAGGTACTTTAGGTCGAACTTGAGTTTCAGACGGGGGTGTTGGAGGTGGTTCTGGAGGTCTCACAGGAGAAGTGACAGCAGGTGGTGCTGAAGAAACGGTGCTTCCTGAGTTCCTAGACCCAAATTGAGAACTTTCGGCTGATACAGATGAGACCCCACTAGTGTTTTCGAGTTCCACCTTCAGACGATTAACCAAGGTCTCTAGAATCATCTCACCCTGCTGTTCCATACCACGCATATTATTCAGTTGTTGAGAGAGATGACTATGGTAACTATCCAACTCTTGTTCTAATGCTTCACAGGTTCTAGTCAGAGTGGCAAACAAAGGCTCTCCAAATTCTGCACCAGGATCGTAGTAGCTATTCCCAGGAGGATTCGTCATGGGCAACTCCTCCCCTGGAATACCACCCACCTCTAATCTTAGTGGGTGACTATTTTCTCTTAACTCTCTAATTTTTTGGCCTAACTGTTGCTGCAAATTATTAGCTAGAACTTGGGCTAATTGCTTCAGCCATAGTTGTTGCTGGGCTATTTGTCTTTGAGATAGAGATTCTAGTTGTTGAGATTGTAACTGTTCATATTGCTGACGTAGCCTTTCTACATCTTCACTAAGTTGTTGTTTTTCAGCTCTTAGCCTTTGTAAATCTTCATTAAAGTTATTTGTCATATTTTGACGAAAACTGTCCAAGTCTTCAATGACTGATTTCAGGACTTCTTCTGCTGATTGGGGAGTTTCGGCTCCTTGATTTGGGGGTTGAGTATCCATTTTCCCTATAGGTTTTTAACTTCTATTTCTTCTATCTATAAATTGCCTGGAGGAACAATGTCCCTGATTTGATTTTATTGTTTAACCAAATCTGTCCAGAGGTTTGTGGACATAATTATTTATCCATCCTCAATTTTGTGGCAATTTGCAATAATATGCTAAGACAATTGAGGATCAAATTTGCAGTCACCTTACACCCTGCATTCAGATATAGCAATTCCTATATTGGTGAAGTACAAAATTTGTAGGTTTTAGGTTTTAGGTTGTAGGTCGTAGTTTTCAGGCGAACATTATTTGTTTCTATAGCAATTCCTATATTGGTAAGGTACGTTCTTGTGTTGGTTTTAGGGAAAACTTTACTGGGAATAGAATCAAAATTAAAGATAGGTGTACCTCATTAGTCTGGGAAACGCTATACCAATTATTACTAGTTAGGACTAGCTGAATAAATATCAAAAGGTTATAGGGTAAATATTTGAGGCATTATTGATGCGAAAAAAGTGTCAGTTTTTTGCTACTGGTAGCTCAAAAAGTCAGAATTTTTAGTAGACAAAATGGGAAAATTTGAGGGAGAATTATTCCGATTATATTCCCTCAATCTACCATTTATCCTGACTACTCTATGGGTGGTTTCCGTTCCGGAATGCTTCGCAAAAGCGTTTGGGGAGCATTCCGTAGGAAACCACCCCTACTGAATATTGACTACTAGAAACAGTAAAAATACTTTTTCAACAAACCCTAGTTAAAGTTATCTGTTTTTTAGTAAAAATTTCCTCCGGAATGCTGCAAAAATAGCCGTTAGCTAGCTTCTCAGAGAGGAACTACGTTATCAGCTATTACTTTTTGTTTTAGATAAAAGCTTGATTAATTAAGCCAAAATCAAAATTCATACCAAACCGATCATAGTCAGGATATATTAAAAATTTATAATAATTCATGGCAATTTTATATGACTATAAAAACCATAAAATTTGCAGTTCTATACAACTTAAAACAAATTTACATCAATCAACTGAATTAGCCAAATAAATAAACCAATAGTGAAAAAATAATAGCACTCAAGCCACTAGCAACGGGAATAGTAATCAGCCAAGCTAAGGCAATAGAACCCACGGTTTGGAAGCGAATAGATTTTAACCCGTTAACCAAACCAATTCCAACTACTGCTCCTATAAGAGCATGAGAAGTAGAAACAGGTAAACCAATTCTAGAGGCAACCAATACAGTAGTAGCAGTAGCTAATTCAGCACAAAATCCACCACTAGGTTGTAGAGAAATAATATTTTCTCCCACAGTAGAAATTACATTTTTTCCCCAGATAGCTAAACCAGTAACAATACCACCACCCCCAACTAGCAAAATCCAAACAGGGACATCAAAATTAGTCAAGGGTATTAAACCAGTACGAAATATATAGGCGATCGCCGCTAAAGGGGCCACAGCATTCCCAACATCATTTGAGCCATGGGCAAAGGCCACAAAGCAGGCACTTAATACTTGAAAGTGTGCCAGATGGGACTCAATCAGATTGGGATATTTCCTTGAGTCTATTTCCTTTGTGGTACTTAGTTTGCGCCAACTAATTAAGGTCAAGCTAATAGTAGCGATCGCCCCTATAGCAATAGACAGACCACGAACTGGAATCTTCAGACCTATATAATTACCTATATGACCAGCAAAAGCTGCACTGAGTTTTGGTAAAACGATTACCCCAAATACAGTCATCAATGCCACACTCAACCAAGGAATCCACTCTTGTAGTTGTTTCCGGGGATCAGGATGGTCAACTATCCAATGCTTAATCAAACTATAAAACAGACCAGCAAAAATACAACTTACCAATGGAGCGATCAGCCAGCCCAGAGAAATTTGGCCAATAGTAGACCAATTAACAGAATTCAGACCAGCTTCAACCGAACTAAAGCCTGCAATTGCACCAACCACAGCATGAGAAGAGGCCACAGGTAAACCTTTACTGCTAGCTAACTGTAACCATAAACCACAACTAATAAGTACCGAAACCATACCCAGAGCAAATATCTGAGGTTTTTGTAAAAATACAGTGGGATTAACAACCCCAGTAGCCAAGGTACTTGAGACCTTTCCACTAAATAAGACAGCACCTGTAAATTCTAAAATTCCTGCTACTATAATTGCCTGTGTGAGAGTCAAGGCTTTTGAGCCAACTGATGTGCCCATAGAGTTGGCTACATCATTTGCTCCTAAACAGGCAGCCAAATAAAAGGCTAATAAAGCTACCAGCCCTATTTGGACAAAAACTAGATTAATGCCTTCTACCATTTGGGAAAAATTGAGTAGTAAATCCTTGCATTACTAATGGTAACTGATATAAAATAGTAGATTGTGAGTTTGATAGAGTATTATGAAAGCCCAAGAAATAATTCGCTCGATTGAGACTGAAGAAATAGAAAAGGTCAAAAAAGACTTAAAACAGCAGCGTCCCCAAATTTATGTGGGTGACACGGTTAAAGTGGGAGTTAGAATTATAGAGGGAGGTAAAGAACGAGTCCAGCCCTATGAAGGTACTGTAATTTCCATTCAGAATGGGGGTATAAATAAGACTATTACAGTTCGTCGCGTCTTCCAAGGCGTCGGGGTAGAACGAGTATTTTTGCTTTATTCTCCTAGAATTGCCTCGATTAAAGTGATACGTCGCGGTAAAGTCCGTCGAGCTAAACTTTATTACTTGAGGAATCGTGTTGGTAAGGCCACTCGTGTTCGGCAAAGATTTGACCGTTCCCTATAGTATCTATAGAGAATCTATTAGATTTTCTCGAAGTTAATCAAAACTTATGCTATGATAAAATAAGTAGAGGTTACTGGATATAATATTATTACCAGACCTCAACTATGCGCTCTTAGTTCAGTTGGTAGAACGCAGGTCTCCAAAACCTGATGTCGGGGGTTCGAGTCCTCCAGGGCGCGCTGAATCAGTCCATTAGAAATACTTTGTCCTTTCCTAAGATGCCAAGGTTAGTCCAACTGAACCTATATTCTGCTGATGGACTATATATTTCAGCTCTGCTTCCCTAATCCGAAGATTTATCAAAACATTGGCAGAAGAACCGCGCTATGCTGAGGAGAGATATTCCGGAGCAATGCCAATCAATGTTGCATTTCTGCTAGGAATTCGCTAGGATACATAAGAGTTGCTGCGCTGAAAATAGCCGTCTTTGAAGCAATCATTAATAATGGAAAGATGTTCGGCCTTCGATTCTGGTGCATGACTAGATTTGAGAATCCCTAGCAATTTCCTGAAAATAGTGTGACAACTGAGTATCGCGTTATCTAAGTCCCGTCAGCGGAAGGTCGTTCTATCCAGACATTGAGTCATCGCTAATGGTAGCGACGTCTTCCTTCGGAATGCTCCGCAAACGCGAGACGTCGGTACAAGAAAAAGAAAGCGCAAAATAAATACTCATCTCAGTTGGCCATAAATTCAGTCAAAAAATACCGCTTTGGGGATTTTCCTCAAAGCATTGCGAGATACCGCCTGCGTTGATGG
>JASJEE010000354.1 GCA_030064835.1 Microcoleaceae cyanobacterium MO_207.B10
TTCCCTGTTCCCTATTCCCTATTCCCTGTTCCCTATTCCCTGTTCCCTATTCCCTATTCCCTATTCCCTGTTCCCTATTCCCTATTCCCTGTTCCCTATTCCCTGTTCCCTATTCCCTATTCCCTATTCCCTATTCCCTGTTCCCTATTCCCTACTCCCTATTTTCCGGAGATGTCTAATAGAGTTGTCGCTAAATAGAGGTAAAAAATTGCTCAAACCTAGACAGGACAATAATTCCTAATGTTTTTACCTGCAAATAGTTATAATCCTTACATAATCAGGTTTTTGGGGATTTTTTAAGTTATAAAGCGACAAGTGTAATAGAGTAATTTGTATGAAGAAATCCGATTATCGAATAGTTTCAAAATCGTAAATAGATGTTGTTCTTAATTTACCTTTTTTATTCGCCTGCCATAATTTACCACTAGCGATATCCAAGCAACTCAACCAACCTTGATCATAAACTCTGGTATCAATGCAAATGGCGTGACCAATATTGAGAGGTTTACCATTTTTTTGACTGGTGTGACCGCAAACCATTGTTTTTCCGGAACAGTGCGGCATGGGATTGTTGAATTTTTCCCAAAAAAGCTCGTACTCTGATTGCTCAGTTAAGGAGAGATGGGGAGCAACTCCTGCATGAACAAAAAAATGTTCATCTGACTCCCACCAATCCACACAGATGTTTTCGATAAAATGCCAGTGTTCGTCTGGGATGTATTTGATTTTCGGTGATTTACCAGATTTGGAGTAGGAAGCTAGAGTTGCTTTGCCACCCAATTTTTGCCAACGGGATTCGTGTTGTTCGGGAAAATCACGAGACCTCAACATCATTAATTCGTGGTTCCCGCGCAAAGCCACAAGTTGCCCGGTTTCATGGAGTGCGATTAAACGATTAATTACTCCTTTAGAGTCAGGACCTCGATCTACATAGTCACCCAAGGTAACAATGATATCTTCTAATTTGGGTTTGACTGCTGCAATTAGAGCATCAAATGCTCCTGAATGTCCGTGGATGTCTCCGATGGCAAGAATGCGCATATTGTTCTAGTCATGTACTACTACTGGCGTTCCTACTGATGCCCAATTGAACAACCATTTTGCGTGGTCAACAGCAACATTTGTGCAACCGTGACTAACTGGGGTGCCAAACAAGTTATGCCAGTAGGCTCCGTGAATTGCCATTCCTCCATCATAATACATGGTGTAAGGAACGTCGGGTACGTCATAACCTGGTCCGGTCATTCTGGTGACGGGGTATTTTGTTTGAACTTTGAAGATACCTTTGCGGGTGGGGGTTGATTGTTTGCCTGTGGAAACGATGACGGCGTAAACTGCTTTGTTTCCTTCCCAAGCGATTAATCTTTGTTGGGATAGGTCAATGGAAATCCAACGTTCGGCTGATTGTTGGAGTTCTACCATTCTCCAGGCTATTGTATTTTGAAATTGGTTTGCTTTTGTTGGTATTGACCAGGAGAGAAAGGTGGTTATTGTGAGTGCTGTGGTTGCACATATTTTTGCTGTTTGATTCCACCAGTTATTATTTGTTAATTTTTTCATTTTTCTAATTCCTTACTCTATAATTATGATTGAGAATCAGATATTTTTATTCTGAATGTTTGAGTTTCAATTTGGCTTGATGATTGCTATTTCTTCAGAATTGACTTGTTAGGATATATTTTTGGTTGATAATTGTTGAACAAGAGTTTTAGCTATTTGAGCGATCGCTTCCCAGTTTTGAGTAGCGATTAAATCTTTAGGAAATAATTGCCCTGATAAACCTACTGCTATTGCACCTGCTTTAATAAATTCTTTGGCATTTTCTAATGTGACTCCACCTGTAGGAATCAGTGGGATTTCTCCAATAGGTCCTTGCAAACTTTTGATGTAAGTCGCACCACCTACTGCTGAAATAGGAAATACTTTAACACAACTAGCTCCTGCTTGCCAAGCAGTGATGATTTCTGTAGGAGAAAGAGCGCCGGGAATGATTGGAATTCCTGCGGATATTGCTGCATGAATCATAGCAGGACTACTATGGGGAGTAAAGATAAATTGGCAACCAATTTGGAGTGCTTTTTGCAACTCTTCTAGGTTTAATAATGTACCAGTACCGATTGTACATTGGGGTAATTCTGATTGTAATTGGGTAATTAATTCTGGTGCTTTATAACTATTCCAGGTAATTTCTATGATTTGGATACCGCCAGCAGCTACGGCTTTTGCCATTTGTAAACCTGTTTCGATTTTAGTTGTTCTAATAACGGCGATCACTCGATTTTTTTGTAATGTTTTTAACCAGTTTTCTTGAGTCATAGTTATACTTTATTTTATAAAATATTGCTACATTGTTGGCGTTGCTGAAATGTAATGGTAAGTAGCTGAAGGTAAAATTGAAAAACTTATGTTTGACGTTGATACTTAATCTAAAAATCATTACCATTCAGCAACGCCACATTGTTTGGTGGTAGGTGGTAGTTTAATTAATAATTCATAATTCTGGCGTTGGTAAATTAGGGTATGATTTGTATTTTTTGGTAATTGCTAAAGTATTGAATAACAAATATTTGAGATTGTTACATTTTTATTTTCATACCTTGATTGACCAACACCATAATTCTTTGCTAGCTAAGTTTATTGTAACAATCCTCCCCCGGAGTTTATCCTCGCGGAGGCGGGGACGAGGGCATAGCTTTTTTTTATTTGGTGTTAATTAAGGAGGAAATGTGAAATTCAGCAATTAACAATTAACAATTTTAATGTTGGCTAAAGCCGATACAATTAATAATTACCCCTGATTAAAATAAGGGGATTGAAGCTCCAGGACATTTGGGAATTTTATCCCTGAACCAAGGGGGCTAATCAAGCTTAATTGTTGAATTAATAATTATTAACTATCAACTCTTAATTATTGATTATTCGGTAATCTCATAATTATAAATCAACCAGAAAGTCAATATAACGCATTTCTATGTTGTTGATATATATATATTGCAGAAAACCATGAATATTAACTACTATACAATCCACTATTTTTTCACTCTTTCAAGTTGTCTACTTTTCCCCAAATAGCTAATCCTCCGCCTCTACCTCTAGCAGCAATAACTGTATCTGAAATCAAAAAATAGGCAAAAAAAGCTTGCTTACCTATACTTTCTGTCAGAAATTTATTTTCACTTTCTTCCCCACCTCGAATAAATCCAGAATAAAGTTTTGCTCCCCATAACTGAACTGTGATTTTTGTAAAATCGAAAGCCATAATATTCTTTTTATTCATAAATTTAATCGGCCCGGAAAGAGATAATTTTATACCCGCAATTTTCACAGTATTTTCGACTCTACCTGTTGCCATTTTTTCTGGCTGTGTTTCAGAAGTATTAGGAGTTGAAAAATAAGATATTGTAATTTTTACCCAATTGGGAATATAACGTCCGGCTCCGAGTACAATTCCTGCCTGTTTTCTGCTATTTTTTGTACCAGTAATAAAACATAGTCTCCAAATGCCGAATAGTTCCTCTATTTGATGAATTTGCTGAGATTTTTTTGACTGTTTCTCAGTTTGCGTCAGTGCTGAAACAACCTTTTCAGAATCAGGTTTGTTATGAGATTTTGTGATTACTGAAGTTGCTGTAGTTTCTAGTATTGATAAATTTTCCATCAACTAATTAACCTACTTAAAATAAATGTCCAATTCCAAATATCTCGTCAGAGGAAAGAACTGACGCAGACAAAGTTCTGTTTCATCATAATCGGGAATCCAAGTTAATTAACAAAATTCAAATTAAAAGTAAGTTTTGTTACAGAATTCAACTGAGGTAAATTGAGACAGTTTGGAATTATTTGATTAGCAATAAATATGAATAGCTTTAGTTTGGCTTCCTTAGTATTTCCAGCAATCTTAGGAATACATTTGATAAACAGTATCTAATAATACAGAAATATCTGGAATAATAGATATTCAAGTAAGTCAGGAGACTTAACTCTATGGAATATCAGCACTCCGAACAGATATCTCTTTTAGACCAGGTTGTGGCCAGTATTCTTGCAGCCTTTTCTATGTTTATAGTCAGCTACACCCTAATCCTTGTTTTTCTTGGCCAGTCATCACAAGCACTAATCTTCAAATCGTCCATACCTCGCTACAACTTTACCCCCTTCATTTGTCTGACTGGTTAACCAGGCCCACATTTGGTCCCCTAAAGAAAAATGCCACCACTCTTGGGGATGCTGCTGAAACTCCACGGATAGCATGACCTCTGCCAATAACTGTCGATGTTGATGATATTTCTGATCTTCTGCATCGGGGCGATCGCTAAAATAATTAGGATAAGACCGGGGCGACAACTCATCAATAGGAGACCCCATATTAACTGTTTTGCCACTAGCATCAACCAAAGTTATATCTACAGCAGCACCAGTGCTGTGAGGCGGTGGGGTAGCGGGGTCAAGACTGGGAGCTGCCCAAAACTGATAAACTAACTCTAAAATTTCTTGACGTTTTGTCTCAGTTAAGGATGGGCTATCTAATGTTAAACCTTCAGCTTTTACCGCTTGGGCAAAAGTGTAATCTACCATAAATTGTTGTACATAAATTGGGCGATAAGCATCAAATATTTGAATGTGCCAACCGGGATAATTTTGTTGTAAATTTGTTTGAGCTAATATCAAACTATCTAATACTTTTTGACGCAAAAAATAAGGTGATTTTGCTTGAGAAAGATGATAAGGCGCACCTAATTTTTGGTAGGGATGGGGTGATTCGGTGGCAAATATTTCTAAGGGAATTGGTACTAATGGTTCGTGACATTCTTGGATTTTAATTTGTTGATAAGGTTTCATATATTTAGTTATCAGTTCCTCCGGATGAATTTGGAGGCAATTAAAATAGTCAAATTTTAATTTTAACAATTATTAAGCAATTTCACCATTACTGAAATTATTTGCCATATAATTCACAAATATTTCGGTTTCTGCCTTTGAGTCAAAGTCAAAGTCTACAATATGGCTAAGTATGAGACTGTTGCTAATTTCTAATTAACTGAGCTGAAGATTTAGTTGTTACATTATAATAGAAATTTTTTCTTTTACTATCTACTAAAATTATTGCTATGACCAAAAGCCAGAAAAAACCTTGGGTTCAAAAGTGGGGATTTATTGAAAAAATAGCTAAAGGCGGTCAAGGTGAAACTTCTTTAGTAAAACCTAAAAATGGTTTAATTATTAATAATTAATAATTAAATCATTCTGGTTGAAAGCCGACCCTTTTAAGGGGAAAAAGCGGTCTATCTTCGGAGCTTCCCGTAGGGCGGGATGGCGTTCGCGGAGCGGCTCTGAAAGAGCGGGTTTCCTTTCCCTCCGGGACACTTCGTGTTAGCGGAGCTTTGCGGAGCGCAAACGCCATATCCAATCGACCAAGAAAAGAAATAATATTTCCTGATGTTCAGTTCCGTAACGGTTTTAACCAGAGGTAATTATCAATTATCCCTGATAAATTATCAATTATCAATTAATGAATCCTGGTAAGTATGTACGAAAAATACTTCATAACCAAAAAAGCCTTTAAAGGCGTTCGAGAATGAATGTTGAAGTAACTTCTATACAGAGAATAAATGTATTAATTTGCCCAGATATCCCAAAGTTAATTGATTCAAATTATCAGTTTTTTGAAGAAGATGTCGCTCTTTATATGGTGACTGAATTTATAGATGTAATCACTTTTTACGACTTCATAAATAAAAGTATCATGGATGTATTTGATGGAATAAAGTTAACACTTAATTTGTTGAATACTCTTGAGTGTTGCCATCAAAAAGGTATAATACATAGAGATATTAAGCCAGACAATATTATTATTAAAGATAACAATATTGCTACTCCAGTATTGATAGATTTTGGTATTTCTTTCAATAAACTTGATGAAGATGATACAAGTGTAACACCTACAGGCAAAGAAGTAGGAAATAGATTTTTGCATCTTCCAGAGCATAAAGTAAAAAGTAACTTACAGAGACCCCAGGTCAGACATAACACAAATTTGTGGTATTTTGTTTTTTGCTATAACAGGAAAAGTTCCTATTCAACTTTTATATGAGGGAAGTAAGCCACATCAGATTCAAGAAGTTAAACAAAAATTATCAGCTTTACCCGAACACATACTATCTAGAATTAATAGAGTTTTTGATAGAGCTTTTGAATATAGAATAGATTATCGTTGGCAGTCTATTCCTGCGCTAAAAAATTCTTTAATAGATATTTTCGAGTCAGAAAATCAAGAGTACAATCAAACTGAAGTTTTATTAGATGAGACTAAATATCAAGCATCAACTGATATAGAAAAGCAGTTATTTGAAAATTTAGCTCAAAAAATTATTGAAAAAATTTATGATATTGTTGATGAACTACTTGAGGAGCTTGGTTCAGGATTTGGGGGTATTATTTCAGGAGGAATTGATAAAAAAAGTATTATACGACCAAAAATAGACTGGGATAATTTAACATTTTCTCAGTCAGTTCTTGGTATACGTTTTAAACGTGCAAATAAATCATTTTTTCCTGGCTTTGAGGGATATATGACAGGACATGAAGTTGTTTTAGTCTATGTTGAACACTATATTCCCACAGGGTCATTTCATTCTAGATTTTGGCAATGAATTTACTGGCTTTACAGATAGCTAAAGATGCGTTGTCTAAAGCGGGCAATAAGGTATTCTCGTAAATATATAAAATGGCAAAGTTGAGAATGAAATAGCCCTGATATTCCCAAGTCAGAACTTGATAAATATTACTCTTATAGAAAGAGTTTATACAGACATGAATCTTCTTCACCATATGATGAAATTTTAGATAGATATGAAAATAGCAAAACAGAGTTACTGAGAATTCCTTTAAGTGGTGAACCTGATTTTACCAGCCTTGAATAAAAACTTAGAAAGTTTTATCTTAAAGGGATAAAAAGTATAATGTAAACTAATTTAATTTAAGCTGCAATTAATTCATTATTAATAATAGGTGTAAACTTTTGACTTGGAATATAAAAAAGCTCACTTAGTCCACTAAGGATAGGATTCAAAAAGCTTTGAAGGTAGAAAAATACTCATAGTGAGCTAATGAATTACATCAAGTATCTTTTTGATAGACTAACTTAAAGAACTCTATCTATTAAATTAAATTGAAAAGATATATTCAGATAAGTATTTGTTTGATTATTGCCGAATCTAAAGCAAGGTTTTGTATTTTTATTTCTGACACAATTTACTCTTTTTATAGAAATTATCATCTCGAATTCTCAGTGCGGATAATGCTTCAGTAACAATAGAGTTTGAAGACCAACATATATATTTTCACAGGTTTCAACTATTCTCAATCTTGCCAAATTCCCCTGAAACTTAATTTTTAGAAAATTCTCAGCAAAAAATAATTTAACTTGCACTAAACCTGATTAAATATAATATATAAACTCATTAATTAGACTTAAAAGATGAATGCAAAAGATATTGCCGGATTAATACATCCAATATTAGCAGTTGTGGTAGTATTTCCAATTATTGGTATAGTCGTAAACTTGGCTTGGCAAACTCGGCAACGACGACTACAAACTGCCGATCATGGTAAAAGTAAAATCCCACCTGTTGTCGGACCAGAACATAGGAAAATTGGTAATTGGTTAACGGGTTCGGTAGTAGGAATAACTTTAGTGGCTATCGCCTATTCTATTTATTTTAAAGGAATTTTTAAAGACTTTAAGAGTAAAAATATGACTTTGGCAATATTAATCATAATGATATTTATTGCTACGGTTACTTCTCTAGTATTTTTGTATCGCGCTCAAACTAAATTATGGCGAGGAGTATTTGCTACTTTGGCAGCAGCAGGGATCATAGTTTTAGGTTTTCAAGAAGGTGTTTATCGACGTGATTTTGAATGGGCAGTTTCTCATTTTTATTATGGTTTAATAGCTGCTGTTTTGATGATTATTTCTTTAGCTATTGTGCCAGAAATATATAAAGATAGAACTCACAAATGGCGAAAAATTCATACTGCTTTAAACTGTTTTGCAATTATAGTCTTTTTAGCTCAAGGAATGACTGGAAGTCGGGATTTACTTGAAATTTCTCTGAGTTGGCAAGAGAAACATTTATATAAATGTGATTGGCAAAAACAAACTTGTCCTGATGCAAAATCTCAAACTTTATCACCAGAAATTATGGTTGCTTCTATCTCAAATTATCCGACTTTAGCTCAGGGAAATACTGTTTTAGCTTCTGGAGAATTTGTAACTATTACTCCGGGGGAAGATACGGAAGGTACGGCTGAAATTATTCAAGTAGGAAGTAAAACTCAAGTTCGGTTAGCGGAAAATTTTTCTGCTATTGAAGGTCCGGCGGTAAGATTACTTTTACATAAAGAGAATCGTCCGGGAAGTTATACAGCAGAAAATTATGTGCGTTTAGGAGATTTAAAAAGTTTTACAGGGGAACAATTTTATGACATTCCAGAGGGAATAAATTGGCAAGATTATCCTAATGTTGTGGTTTGGTGTGAAAAATTTGATGTTACTTTTGGGTCGGCAAAAATGAATTAGGAACATATCTATACTAATTTTTGGAGAACCTTATACCATTTTCAAAAAATATTGTTACATTGGTTAGTTTATAGGTATTAGGTGTTAGGTTTTGGATGTTAGGTGGTAGGAATTAAACAGCACAAGTTTCATACCATTTCTCTGTAATAATCCGCTTAATAATTGTTGCTCATACCTGATTAAACTCACTATTTTTATCTTGATATTAAGCACAACTTCATGGAGAAATGGTATTAGGTGTTGGATGTTAGGTGGTAGGAATTAAACAGCACAAGTTTCATACCATTTCTCTGTAATAAT
>JASJEE010000355.1 GCA_030064835.1 Microcoleaceae cyanobacterium MO_207.B10
TATAGTGTTTCCCAGACTAATGAGGTACACCTGTCTTGAATTTCTATTCTATTCCCACTTAAGTGTTCCTTAAAACCAACGAATAATCTTACCTTATCGGTATAGGAATTGCTATAGAAATAGAAACAAATAATGTTCACCTACCACCTACCACCCAAAACCTAAAACCTAAAACCAACGAATGAGGGTACTTCATCAGTATGGTAATTACGATAACTACCATTCCCCAAATAATCAATAACTAGCTCAAAGAGGGTTCAATGTTCAAAATACTGTTATTTTTTATAGTTTTCAGTTTCTACCAATGGTTACTAGATGATGGTCAGCCAAAATCAGTCAACAAAAATACCAAGTCCCCAAAACAAAAACCAAAAAATCAACCAAAAAATCAACCTGTAGCAATAGAAAAAACTGCTCAAACCAGCTCCGAAAATATCAAACTCAAACAAGAATTAACACCACAAATAGCCATCCCCCTGAGTTTACCCACAGGAGAAACAGTCGAAGAATTCCAAATACCAGAAGAACTAAACACAACCAAAAAACCAGAACTATTTCATAAAGAAATAATCAACGAAGCATTAGACTACTCCCGCTCAGCAATAGTAGATAAAATTAGAAACTTTATCGAAACAAAACGTCAAACTTCAGGCTCCTATGAACCCCTATACGACCTATTAACAGACTATCCATTTCGTGTAGGAAAAATGCTCCGACCAACAATATGTATTAGCGTCGCCAGAGCCGTCGGAGGAATGGGACAAACAGCCTTACCCACAGCATCAGCCCTAGAATTATACCACAACGCCTTTCTAATTCACGATGACATCGAAGATGGCTCAGAATCTCGACGAGGCAAAAACACCCTACATCAACTCATCGGTATACCTCGTGCCATCAACGTTGGAGATGCCACTAACGTACTAGCAGTAGGTCTGCTACTAGAAAACCTGTCCATAATTGGAGTCACCAAAACCCTAAATGTCCTCCATGAAATTGAATTTATGGCTCAACAATCAGTAGAAGGCCAAGCAATGGAGCTAGACTGGGTAGCCAGCATTCCCTCCCATCTAATAGACGAAGACTACTTCAAAATGTGTGTCAAAAAAACCTGCTGGTATTCATTCATCACCCCCAGTCGTATAGGTCTCATCGTCGGACATCCATCAGCAACCGTTACAGATTTAGTAGAACCCTTGGCTGCCCTGACCCGATTTGGTATGATTCTAGGAATAGCATTTCAGATTCAAGACGATTTACTCAATCTACAGGGTACACTCCAGTCCTATGGTAAAGAAATTGGAGGAGACATCTACGAAGGCAAACGGACAATCATGCTCAATCACGTCATTGCCAATAGTGGAGTAGCCTCCCAGAGAATCTTAGATATTCTGACCCTTCCTAGAGAACAAAAACAGCCAGAGCAAATCCAATACATTATCGAGCAAATGAAAAAATATGGCAGTATTGAACATGGATGGGCAGTGGCAAGGTCTTTAGCAAATAAAGCTGCCGAAATTTTTGAAACCCTAGACTTTTTACAACCAGAAACTCCCCTCAGACCAGGAGAATTATGGTCATCCTCACTTCACGATAGTCGGTTTCTCAAAGAACTAATTAACTATGTAATATATCGCAACTTATAGGAATAGAAAATGAGTCAGGGCAAAATTATTAAAGCTTTCCCTCATGTAAATATCAAACAACATTCAGCCGCTAAAGTGCTGCTGAAACTTTCCCTAAACAACCAACAAAGTGAAACATTACTGCTACGTCCAACATTAGATAACTGGGTACTTAATAATGGCGAAGTGCTTTATACATCCAGTTATGTAAACCCTGCCTATATTCATTTATTTCAGGGAAATAAAGCAGAACAGACAATGATTATTCAGATCCCCGGTAATTTGGAACCAGGGGAAATTATCAAAAGTTGGTTAAGATTTCCAGGGATTCACGAAGAATCTATTCCGATTAATATAGAGATTTTATCGGAGTCTGAGCAAAATATATCTGAAGTATTGGAGGTATCTTTAGAAGTTAACTTTCCCTTGACTAGTGAAAGTCAAGAAACATTTACAAGTACAGATAATATAACAGCAGGAATATTTGGTCTAATATCAGGATTAATAGATTTAGATAAAATTCCTTCTGGGTGGTTATGGGCTGAATTATTAGTAGTATCAGCCCAGACAGGAGAAGAAGAAGCCAAGACTGAATCAGGTAAACAATTACTCAACCAACTTAGACCCACAATATTTTTCCAAAATGGGGTAACAGCCTGGAATAATGCTCAAATGTCCCACTGGATAGCTAATACATTATCCACTAGTAATAGTATTTTAGGAGGACAACCAGGCACAGGACATCTACTCCATATTTGGGAACAATGGTTATTTAGTTTGGCTGAAACAGATGTCGAAACAGGTCAAATGGAGCGGGGAATATCAGTCCCTCCGTTATTAGCCACAGAATTTGTGCAAAAATTAGGGGAAAATGGAGCGCTGTGGTTTGGCAATATAATTTTAGGACTAGCTAAAATTTCACCAAAAATTAAGTCCGTCTTACAAAGGATAGCTACTTCCCCACAAAACCAATTTTCTTACCCAGAAAATCAGACATCCGAAGTAACCTACAGTCTCAAGCAAAATTTACCTTGGCTCGAAACACTTCCAGTCCGTTGGTTAGTAGTAGAATTATTACTCATCATCTCCCAAATAGGAAACCAATACGCCAGAACAGAATTAGGTAGTCAGTTACTAACTCAATTAAGCCGTACCCGCTTCTTTAAAAATGGAGTTATTGCCCTAGCATCAGCACAAATGCCCCGATGGGTTAATATTAGCCAGTATACAGCTTCCGCTTTTCAGGCAGCCCACGGAAATCATGATCAGAAAGCAGGTTTATTAGTATTCTGGGAAAATTGGTTGTGGAGCTTGGCTCAACCAGAGAACAAAAAAATATTAGCTTCCGGCTCCTCAGTGGAAAAATTAATTAAGAAATTAGGCATGGATTCACAGCAATGGTTTAGTAGTTGTATTCTAGGATTGGCTGTAGTATCCCCCAGAATAAATACTACCTTACAGGCGATCGCTGCTACAGCACCCGTGCCAACTCCAGAAACTATGTCAACCCAACCAACTTTTGAAGATTTAGTTGGGCAACAACAACAACTGCTGCGATGAGCATCAACGAACAATTATTGGCTCGTGTAGAAGCCCTACGCATTCCCCTAGAAGATGATACCTCACCCATTGACTGGAAAGACTGGTATCATTTTGTATTACTAGACCGAAACACTGGGTTGCGAGTATTGGTCAATCTGAATATGAGCGGTAGACCAGGACAAGGAGAAATTCAGACCAGTTTCCTGGTTAACCAAGCTCCTAGTCAACTTTTGCCCAACCTACCATCCCACCATAAGACATTTGGAGTAGCCTTTTCCCAAGAATGGAAATCAGATATGGTGAGTAGAGACCCTCTATATTTGCAGGGAAAAGATATCCACCTAGAAATTAACGGCAAAAACTCAAACGTTACAGTAGAAAATTCTCGCACTCAGCAGTCAATTAGGTTTCAGGGGACAGCAACAGCAAGCCCTATTTTAGTCACAGAAGATGAAACCTTTGGCAGTGGTTTTATTGGATGGGGAATTGTACCTGGGTTAGAAGTAGTGGGGGAATTATCAGTATTTGGACAAAATTTCCCCATAAATCAAGACTGGTTTTGTTACCACGACCACAACTTTGGTCGCTTCCGGTGGGGTGACGATATTGGTTGGGAATGGTTAGTGGCCTTTGCAACCTGTGATGATGGTAGAGAATTGACCTTTATTTTGGACCGACGTACCAACAAAGACCATTCTGAAGGTAATTTACCTTATATTTTTATTTATTTAGACAGAGAATTGCGTAAGATATTTTTGGGTTCTACCTTAAATCTAAATTGGGATTGGTCGCCATCTCCAATTTTGCCTGTACGTTTGCCAGGAATTATGGCTTCTTTGTTTGCCGATCGCTCTATAACAGCACCCCAAAATCTGAGGGTAGAAGCTGCAGATGAGCAAGATAGCTTATCACTGGTTCTCAATTTTGACTCTTTGACAGAATTGATAGTACCAGATAATCAACAGCAGCAATATACTTTTATTGAAGAAGTAACAGGTACAGTAGAAGTTAACTTTTCTATTGGAGGAGAAAATATTAAAGCTAAAGGTTTAGTTTATGGTGAATATGTTGTTTGAAGTTAAAAATAATAGGTGTTAGGTTTTAGGTGATAGGTGTTAGGTGGCAAGGTGAATTATTAATTATCAATTATTTACTAGCCAGTTTATTTGTAACATTCTTTGTTCTATTTGGTATGATGAGCAATTATTTGGCGAACAGTTTGCTTCAAAATATAATAGGTTCAATTTAAAATCTAACTAGCAAATTAATCTCAGAAATTACTATGAGTAATACAGAGCTAAACTTAAAAGTTCAGTCGAGTGGATATAATCACGGAAATTCTGCTGTTATTACCTTAAATAACAAAGAATTTGGGTTTGATAAATACAGTCGCGGACTGAATATTGCCGTATTCGACGAATTAACAGGGCAAAATATTAGTTGTACAACTTTCGACACCAGTGGGGATGAAAATGGTGCACCAGCATTTGCCAAATTTGTAGAGCATCTACCAGCTAATAGTATTGTCGCTATTGCTGTTAAAGATGATGCAATTATGAACATTTCAGAAGCTGCTCTTAAAGCTTGTGAATCTCTCGGTAGTCGTCTAATTAGAAACCTCAAATTCCGAGGTTCTTATGCCATGATTGGCTATAAGGGAGCAACTCCAGGAAACGCTCAAGAAACCTTATCAAATAGTAGTGCAGTAACTTCAGAAAGGTCAATTAAAGTATCCTCCACCCAGAAAAAACAATTTACCATTAAAGCCAAATCTTCAGGAATGGAGGAAGGAAACATTGCATCAATAAATATGAATGACAAGCTAGTTTCCATCACCGGAGGATATCAAAGAGGATTAAATGTTGCCTGTTTTAATGAGTCAAATGGTGCCCTAACTTATAGTCAATCATTTGATTTATTTAAAAACTCAGAAAATGCTGAAGAATTTGCCAAACTAATTGAAGATTTACCTACAGGTAGAATAGTTGCAATTGTAGTTAAAGATGATGCTACTATTAACCTTTCAGAACGAGCAAAAGCAGCTTTTAAATCAATTGGTAGTAGTTTAATTGACCACCTCATATTTAGAGGTTCTTATGCAATAATTGGTTATAAAGGTGCAAAGGCAGGTTCAGTTCCAGAACATCTGAGTAATTATGAATCAGCCTTTGTTAAATTATCTTGTTTTGAATCAGAAAAAGTAGCCCCACCTCCAACACCAATTATGCCCCCGTCAATAGTTGAACAGCGGGTAGGAATAATTGATTCACTCAAAGCAGACCGGGCATCAAATACTTGGCATAGAGTCAAATTTCAACCCCCATTTGCTAGAGATAAAAAAGTCGTAGTTCAGACAACAACTCAAACTTTTAAAGGTAAAGAAACACCAGGATTAAGAATCAAAAATGTTGATTATGAAGGATTTGATATTCGGTGTGATGAAGCAGTAGGAGTCCGAGTAGATAATATTATATGTAATGCTAATGGTTCTCATGTGAAGGAAAGAATTGGTTGGGTTGCATTTGCTTTTCCAACATCTTCTAAGTAAATAAATTGCTAACAGTAAAACAGGGAGTTTTAAAATGGATTATCAGAGTAGCAAAAGTACAGAATATCGAGTAGGTCTTATTGACCCATTGAAAGCAGATCGCAAATCAAATACTTGGTATCATGTTAAGTTTCAAGTTCCTTTTAGTAAGGATAAAAAAGTAGTAGTTATTCCCATGACTCAAACTTATAATGGCATACAAACACCGGGTTTAAGAATTAGAAATGTGAGTCCGGAAGGTTTTGAAATTCGTTTTGATGAAATAGTTGGTGTTCGTGTCAATCAAATTTCATATAGTTCAGATGGAAATCATGCAGATGAAGTAGTAGGTTGGGCTGCTTTTGGATTTATTCCTGATTAAAAGGACTCACCTTCAGACTGTTTTACTGCCTATATGACTATCACACAATTAGGCAGTATTTTACAGTAGTTTTTAGATGGATAAACCAAAGTTAAAAAGTTACGTTTGAGGTGTTTGGGACGAGGGGAGCGACACCCAAAATATAGGGCTTACTTTTGGTCTACTGGGCGTAAAAAGCTCTGTAAATTATCTAAATTTGATTGATAAATTATCTCAAATTTACTGAGATGCTGATGCCAAGAAAAAATAAAAATTATTAATAAACTTGGCACAGCAGCATTTGATAAATAAGAACTATAACTCTGAAAGTTTTATTCTAATAATCTAAATCAATATTCTATTTGGGGTTAACTATAATTAATAGTAAATTCAAGAAAGCTTGTAACAGTAAAATCCGGGTGCCCAATAATTAAAGCATTTGCACTTTTTCTCCGTCATACCTACTACCAAAAATCTCGATATCCATTATAGCAATATCTTATGAAAAAGGTTGAAATAGAGTCATTACAGCCTCTAAAGATATTATTAAATTATTAACTCTTAGCCATAGGGCAGCCATCAATAATCATCTAGTATAACCATAGTAAAAAAACTCTGTAGATATCCAACTCCAGAAAAACATGAGAAAATTCTCTAATAGGTAATAGGTAAGAAGAAATAAATCAAAACTTTATCTTTCAATTTTTATTTTTATAATTAAATACAAATGCTCTCAGTAAAGCAGCATTATTAATATTCACAAACTTATGAATACAAACACAGCAGCTAATATCTCCACAAATATAATTATCAAAATTAAAGTTCAGTCTGCTGGCTATGAACATGGAAACTATGCCAAGATAACTTTAAATGACCAAGAAATAGGATTTGAAAACTACAGTAGAGGCATCAATATAGGAGTTATTGACCAGACAACAGGTCAACCACTTTTTTGTACTACCTTTGATACCCACGCAGACAAAAATGCACATCTAGCCTTTACTAATTTTATACACAGTTTACCACCTGGTTCTATTGTCGTAATTGCCGTTCAAGATGAAGCTAGTTTTCTACTTTCAGAAGCAGCAAAAAAAGTCTGCCAAAGTTTAGGAAGTAATCTAATTAATAATCTTAAATACCGCAATTATTGGGCAATGATTGGTCAAAAAGGAGCCGACCCAAAAACCGCTCAATAAATTTTATCACAAGATGATTTTGTGATTTGTGAACGTTCAATTGAAATAATATCTAATGCTCAAGCCAGTCAAGATGTTGGTAGTGCCTATATTTTTAGAAATAGCTTATAAGCATTACAAATTTTGGTAATGTAATAGGAAGTTTGTTTTTCTTTCTCATCTAAAAAACCTGCCAATCTTAATTCCATAAAATAATATATCACTCAATAACCATGAATAACCCAAGTACAAATCCCATAGCAAATACCAGCAATATCAAAATCAAAGCTGAATCTGCAAGCTTGAACCACGGTAACTCCGCCCGAATTACTGTTAATAATCAGACAGTAGGATTGGAAAATTCTGGTCGGGGATTAAATGTGGCTGTATTTGATGAATTAACTGGTCAAAATATTTATTGCACCACTTTTGATACCCATGGATATCAAGCAGCTTCTACAGCTTTCGCTTTGTTTATAGAAAGTCTTCCTATTAACAAAATAGTAGCGATCGCGGTCAAAGATGATGCTAATTATAACCTCTCAGCTCGTGCGAAAAAAGCTTGTGAATCTCTAGGCAGTAATTTGATTAATAACCTAGAATTTCGTAGTTCTTTTGTAATAATCGGTCAAAAAGGAGCCAAAACCAAAACTGCATTAGAATCTTTATCAAATGAGCAAGCTGTCAGTTGTGAACGTTCTTTTTCTGTAAAACCAGAAAGTAGTGGTGCTTTAAGTATTTCTGTAAAATCGGCTGGGCTCGAATATGGTAACATGGCAGCAATTACAAAAAATGGAAACTTAGTTAATATTAATGACGGATATCAAAGGGGTTTAAATGTAGCAATTTTTGATGAATCAGATGGAAAATTAATTGATAGTAAATCCTTTGATTTGTTTTCTGACCCTACTGCGGCAGAATCATTTGCTAAACTAATTGAGGGTTTATCTAAAGGTAAAATAGTAGCAATTGCTGTCAAAGATGATGCTACGATTAATCTTTCTGAACGTGCTAAAAAAGCTTTTAAATCTATCGGTAGTAGTTTAATAGACAGTCTGTTACTACGAGGTTCTTATGCAATAGTTGGTTACAAAGGTGCTACCCCAGGTTCAGTAGTCGAAAATTTGAGTAATTATGAATTAGGTTTTGTGAAATTTACTAAATTTTCAACAGCTACTACCCCTAAAGAACCATCTCAAAAAAGAGTAGAGCCTATAGCTCCTGTACCATCAAAACCTCCAGTTAAGTCAGTCAAAAAAACTTTTCCATTCTGGATAATTATAGTTGGTTTAATTATTATAGTTGTAATAATTTTCGCATTTTTTAGGTAAATTTTTGCCACATTTATAATTTTCAATATTCAGATTTTAGCTATCAGTTATCAGTACCATTATTTATCGGTGATAACTGATAGCAAAATTACTTCTAAAAAGCTGACTGCTGAACTGCTGTTTGCGGAGCATTCCAGACCAAAAAGCTTTTTAATTAGGGCTGGCTGATTAAAGATAAAAGTATTGGCAGATAAAGGTTTGAGCATTTTTAAGTCCAGAAAAAATACGAGATTTGGGGCTGATAGGGCTCATGGATGTTAGTATTTGGGTAAGAGTTGGGGAGGTTGCATCAAG
>JASJEE010000356.1 GCA_030064835.1 Microcoleaceae cyanobacterium MO_207.B10
TTTCCGAGGCTAAATCTTTGTCAGATTCGGCAACGGCTAATAGTAGTTTACTTGAGTCTTTAAAACCTCAAACAAATTCTGTAGAATCTGAGATTAATCTCAACAAAACATTGCCAGATTCAAAGTCAAGTCAAGAAATAATATCCCAAACAAAAGCCTTAGAAAATAATCACAAATTTGATAGCAGTTTACTAGATTTAGCCCAGTCAAATACATCAGTAGAAATCACAGATTTAACCGATAAAAATAGTCACAATAAATCTGAAATAACTCTCAACAAACAAACACCTGAAATTAAAATAACAGAGCAAGGCTTATATTCTGGAAAAAATTACCCCGAATTATCCCAATCTAATAAATCCAATAATAAATCTAACAGTAGTTTATTAGCCTTACCTCGGTCAAAATTTTCAAGACAAGCACCTCAACCACAAACACAAAATTTCAAACAATCATTAACACAAAATGCGGAAAAAAACAATACTACATCATTAGTAAAAAATCTGGCTAATTCAACTATAAATAGTAACAATTCACAAGAATCCCTAAATTCAAAATCAGATACAGAAATAATAGGTAATTCCATAAACGAAAAACTAGAATCACAAATTAATTCCCTGTTAGATAGGAAAAATCAAATAACCACTAGTGCTAATTACGCCCCTCCAATGGCAACAGTAAATGATTTTGCCAAGGTTGAAACTCAAGCATCAGCTTTAATTAATAGTCATACTAATATTAATAGTAAATCAACTATTCCGCAGCGAATAAACTTACCAGGTCGAACTAGACGTAGCACAACACAAACTATACAATTTCCATCTGCAGACAAGAATTCAGAAATGGGTCATTCAGCCCAAATAATGACAAGTACCAATTCCGATTTAACAACAACAACAGTTCCTAACTTAGCAACAACTCCTCTAACTATTGCTCAAGAAACAACCCCTATCCGAAGTTCCATTAATACTTTTCCGCCACCAGTGCCAAATGGAACTTTACAAACAAATCCTCCCCCTCAAATTACACCTAATTCAAATCCACTGTATATTCCTATTAACCCAGATGAAGTACAAATACAACAAACTATACCGATTACCCTACAAGAAGCTATAGATTTAGCTCGGCGTAATAACCCAAGCATAGAAATTGCCCAACTGGAACTAGAACGTAGTAGAGCTGCCATGCGAGAAGCTCAAGCTGCTTTGTGGCCTAGTCTGACATTTCAGTCCACCCTGCAACGAACAGAAAGTGCAATTGGAGACCTGCAAGCACAAGCTCAACGACGGGTAGCAGAAGTCACCAACCGACCAGAATTTCAAGACACAGATATTCAAAATTTCCCTACTACTACTTTCACAAATTCTTTTGAGTTTGATTATGACACTGGTGTCGGTGGGACTCGTGGTGCCAGGATTGGGGTTGCCAGGGAACAAATTCGCTTGCGAGAGTTAGAGTTGGAGCGAATAGCTGAAGAATTACGTTTGAATGTTTCTAATGATTACTATGATTTACAAGAATCAGATGGACGGGTAAGAATTGGAGAAGCTGCTGTTAATAATGCTCGCAAAAGTTTGGAGGACGCAGAAGCTTTAGAGAGAGCTGGGGTGGGAACCCGATTTGATGTCTTGCAGTCCCAGGTGACTTTGGCAAACGAACAACAAAACTTGACAAATGCACTGAGGGATCAGCGTGCTGCCCGGCGTCGTTTATCAGAGCGATTGAGTATTAATGAGTCTATAGATTTGACTGCTGCTGATCCAATTGAACCTGCTGGCTCTTGGCCTCTTTCTTTGGATGAGACAATAGTAGAGGCTTTTCAAAAACGGGCTGAGTTAGAGCAGCAGTTGGTACAGAGAGACTTGAGTGAGCAGCAGCGAAAATTAGCTATGTCGGCAATCAGACCAAGCTTGAATTTTTTTGCTACCTATAGTGTTTTAGGGTTAACTACTGATAATAACAGTTGGCGAGCTGCTAGGGGTTGGGCTGATGGTACGACAGTTGGAGCTAGATTTAGATGGAATTTCTTTGATGGTGGGGCAGCAAGAGCTGCTGCTAGACAAAGTAGAGTTGACCAAGAGATTGCAGTAAGTAGATTTGAAGAGGTTCAAAATCAGGTTCGTCGGGAAGTAGAGGAAGCCTTTTTTAGTTTGGAAGCGAGTTTTGAAAATATTGCTACTGCAGAGTTGGGTGTGGAGCAAGCGAAAGAGGCTTTGCGTTTGGCGAGATTACGATTTCAGGCAGGTGTGGGAACTCAGTTGGAGGTGATTCAGCAGGAAACAGATTTGACTAGGGCTGAGAATAATTTGCTGACGGCGATTATTGACTACAACCGAGCCCTTTCGGAATTGCAACGGTCTGTTAGTAATCTTCCAGGAGGTGATTTGTTCGATACTCCATAAATGTTGTCAACATTTGTTAACATTATTTAATATTTAATTTATTTGCGGATGTCAATTGATTTAATAATTAATAATGGCTAACATCAAGTTTGAAAATGAAAATCAGGAAGTAATTGCCGCAGATGGGGCAAATTTAAGGATTAAGGCTCTCGAAAACCGGGTTGACCTCTATACTTTTACAGGCAAGATGATGAATTGTGGGGGCTATGGACAATGTGGCACCTGCATCGTAGAAATTGTGGAAGGTATGGATAATCTTTCACCTCGTACTGCGGTGGAGGAGCAAAAGTTGAAGAAGAGGCCCGAAAACTACAGATTAGCTTGTCAAACTATAGTTAATGGTCCAGTGACTGTAAAAACAAAACCAAAACGCAAATAATGGTATTCTGATTTCTGTGCTATTACTACTCAAGGTGGGTAATTATGGAAGTTAACAATTTAGGGTTTGTGGCAACCATTTTGTTCATATTCGTGCCAGCTGTGTTTTTAATCATTTTATATATTCAAACTGGCAATAACGAAACCTAGAAAATTAGTGGTTGAAGAAAGTAGGGGCAAATTTTTTAGATGATGCTCCTACTTTACTTTTTATGAATGGTTTTTAACTAGCCACCAGTTGTTTGAGCTTGGGTCATTTCAGTTAAAAGTTATCAGTTAATAGTTAACAGTAATTAGTAAGATTCCCTGCAAACCCCGAAGGATTGTTTAGGAGGGGTTGAAATCGGTATTATATACTTAAAAAAATAATCTTGCTGAGTTCTGACCACTTTTTTAACAACCTATCAGCTAAAATCGGGGGGTTTAAGTCCCCCACGCTGATTTAGAAAAGCCCGTGGTGTGCCTTTTATGGGGGTATGAATCCCCCATTATACGCCTTGAGACCTGACGGCATTGCATAATTGCGGGATGATTTTGTCAGAGGTCAGAAACCATCCCAGTATTCAGCAACGCCTAGCTGACCCCTTTTTTTTAAATACGGTTCTAGCGTACTAGTAATACAGGACAGTTGGCATAAACCCGAACGTAGTCTGACAAAGAATTGCCCAGTAGTCGATCTAGATCCACAAGAGTTTTAGCGATCGACGGACGACGATCTGGAGAACCTAATATTAGGAGGTCCACATTCAAATCCTGTGAAATTTTACAAATTTCTGGACCAGGTTTGCCACTAGCAGCAACACACCGATATTTTATACCTAATTTTTTAGCTTCTGCTGCAGCTTCAGCTAGGACAGGATCTTTCTCCGCATCTGCTGTGTAATCTTGACTAGATTTTCCACTGGCATCTTTCCGGACATGACTCAAAATTAATTGTCCTCCTGGAACTTGATTTACTAGAGAAATTCCTAATTTGAGGTTCTCTTTTCCACTATCTGATTGGTCTAGAGCAACCATGACAGTCCTAATTTTTTTGACGTAGATATCGTCTTTAACCAATAGCATCGGGTGGGAAGTTAACTGGAAAACATATTGACTGACTGAATTTTCCAGAATGGCTTGTAGTCGCCCTAGTCCCCGGGAACCCATAATAATTAGGTCAGACTCCTCTTCATCTGCTACTTGACAAACAATATCTTTAGGCTCTCCTTGTTTGAGTCTAGGATTAACCTTGCTTGGGTCCACTTTTAAAAACTGAACCGATTCTGCCAGAATTTTGCCACCTGCTTCTAACTTGGCAGACATAGCTTCTGCAGTAGGTTGGGATGGTACAACGTGCAAGACTGTCACAGATGCTTGTTGGAAATAGGGGATGTCCATCAGCATATTCAGCATTTGTTCGCAGAGTCCCCGGCCAGCAACAGCTACCAAAATCTTGTTTATCATATCTCTGTTGAGTAAATGAGCAAATAATAACTTTTTAAACTAGCATAAGTCTGTTGCAGGAATGATAACTTTGAGAAATGTAGAGTTTTAGCAAATTTTGTAAAGTGGCCTCATCAGAACAATCTCAACCCCAGTTACCTACCAGTGCGATTCAAAATCGATCCACTGAAAAATCTTCAGAAGTCTGGTTTGAATATGTAGTCCGAGTTCATCCCCACCATACTGATTATGCGGGTATTGTTTGGCATGGAACTTATATTTCCTGGATGGAGGAAGCTCGGATCGAGAGTTTACGTTCTATTGGTATTGAGTTTGCTGACTTGGTTAATATCGGCTGCGATTTACCAGTAGTGGAAATATCTGTGCGTTACCATAAAGCAGTTAAGTTGGGGATGGTAGTTGTAGTTAAGACCCGCATGGCAAATACTGAAGGGGTAAGGTTGGACTGGGATTACAAAATTCAATCTTTGGATGGTCAGGAATTATATGTTAGTGCGAGGATAACTTTGGTGACTATTGACCGAGAAAAAGGCAAAATTATGCGCCGTTTACCCCCTGTAATGGAGGAAGCTTTGACTAAGCTTTCGATCTAGTTATGATTTCTTTTTTTATGATTATTTACTGATGATTATTTTGGGAGGTACTATAGACGAATTAATTGTTTGTAATGTTCTCCCATTTTCCATAAATTAATATTTTAACTATTATAGAAACAGATTTTAACTTCAAGTTAAATTCTGCTAAGTTAGAAGAAAATTCAATTCCTGCTCATAACATCTTGCCATTCTAACAAAACTGGCAAAGGTATTTTAATTTTGACTTGGTGATTGTCTGTTAAAGGCAAAAATATTAAAACTGAGGCATTTTTTTTTAGCTCAGGTAAAACCTTTTTTAAGTTATATTCACCCACATTAGAAGCTGGCGATTTTTCGGCAAAATTATCCGCAGCCATTAATACTTTATCTAGATGTACACTAATTTTTAAAGGTTGTGGATGCACAAATTCTACACTGCCAGGAAATCCTACCAAACGCAGATTAATACTGTCAACTTTACCCGATTTTACCCGTTTATAAAATACTACTTGCCAAGATTGGTTTGTTTGGTCTTTTAAGGTATGTTTTGCTTGATAAACTATCTGATTAGGTGCTTCTTCTATTTCCCGAATCAAGGCATTTGCCTGGTTAAGATTAAAACTACCTTGATAAATTAATGTCAGTAAAATCAATCCACTTAATAACAAGAATTTAGATAAAACTTTTCTAATCATATGATTAATCTTCTCCTAAACCTAATTGCCCCCAAAAACCGGTAAAGATACGACTGCCATCTTTTAGGACATGAATTTCTATGCGATCGCTTGCCCAATTTAATTGATTTTTTAAGGTGGAATTAAAGACTCTAACTCGCTGATTACTAGAAGAAACTAGAGAGTTAGGAGAATGAATTGCTAAAGTTTCTACAAAAGGTCCATCAATCAGAATATCTAATTCTGATAATAATTCTTCAGCTCCTACTGGTGCTTTTTCTGATTTTAATTCTCCTAATGTAAACCCGCTAAAAGACATCACATTTAAACCTGCTAATTTTAATTTTTTTGCTAATTCCGCAAGTGCTGATGCTTGTAAAAATGGTTCGCCACCAGAAAATGTTACACCTTGGTTACGGGGATTATTTAATATTTTATTTGCTAGTGCTTCAATGCTAATTAATTGGTTAACTTCAAATGACCAAGAATCAGGATTAAAACATCCAGAGCATCCGCGTTTACAACCCTGTACCCAAACTACTGCACGACTACCTGGACCATTTACTTCTGACTCATCTATGTACCCCATAATGTTGAGATATCCTGGTGGAACTTCTACTGTTTTTGTTGATAATTTAGCTGTTGGGTTATGTATCACTTTAATTTTACTCCTTGGTTAAATATTTACGGGCTTGTGATATTTATTTTTCCTGTTTATAACTCACAGGAGTCTTAGTTTTTTTGTAAATCTCATCTGCAAATTCTTCTAAAATTTCTTTGCTAATACATCTGAGTTTTTGTACTTGATAAGAGGGAGATTCTGTATGATTTCCTCTGCCATCTAATTGTCGCTTTAATGGTTTAGGACGTGTGGGAGTATTGAGTTGAATTTCATTAGGTTTTAGGTTTTTTATCAACTGAATATATTCTGCTTTGGCTTGATGATTCCAGGGAGATAATATCATTGTTTGAAAGGCTAATTTACCTTGATATTGATTTCTAAATTGTTCTATTCCTTGCCATATATCTGATAAATTTATGGGAGATACTGGTCGATTAATTCCTTTTAGTTGTCTCTGGTTAACTGCATCAATTTTGATTGAAACTTTATCTGCTAAATTTAGTGCTAATCTAACATCTGGGTCAGTTAAAGTTGTACTGTTAGTTAATACTAATGTGGCTTTATTAGTTAATTGTTTGATTCCTTGAAGTATATCTTTTAAGTTGAGTGCTAATGTTGGTTCACCACTACCACTTAGGGTAATAATATCTACATCATCCCAGGGAGAAAATTTTTGTAATTCTAATAAGATTTCTTCAGTAGATATATAGATGGCGCGATCGCTTGTTTTGTGTTCTATTTCTCCTAGTTGACAATAAACACAGTTAAACGAACAAGTAGAAGTTTTTCCTATGGGGTCTATCCCTAGCGATCGCCCATATCGCCAAGATTTTACTGGCCCGTATACTGGTGTAAATTTCTCGGTTAATTTGATGTTCATTGTCTTTTATTTATGCTCTCATTTGTGCTTTTTTTTGGTAATAGTTAGGATTAATATTTTTTTTGATTTAAACTTATATTTTTTAGTTTTTTTTAATGTTTTTGTTAATATTTAATAGATTTTTCTTTCACTCTACTCGTTTTGTTTAGTTGTATGATTAATATTTTATGATATAATTATGTATATTTTGAAGTAGTGTAATATACAAAATATCTATTTTTAACATAAATCAATAATATTTCTTTGTCTGTCTTGGGTATATGCTGTGGGGTTTTGGGTGTAGTTCAATCATCGGAAAAACTAGAAAAAAAGCTGCCGATGCCAGGAATAAATTTGAACAACCTTGTTAATTAGTTAATATTTCAAGTCTTCTCAAGCATAATATTCTTTTTTTAATTAGGACTTGCTGAATAAATTTCCAAAGGTTATAGGGTAAAGATTCGAGGCATTATTTCTGCGAAAAAAATGTCAGTTTTTTGTTACTGGTACCTCAAAAAGTCAGAATTTTTAGTAGACAAAAAGGGAAAATTATTCCGATAATATTCTCTCACTCTAGCATTTATCCTGCTGTACGGGCGATTTCCTGCGGAATGCTGCCTCTTGCAGAAACAGCAAAAATACTTTTTCAGCAAACCCTAATTAGTATTAGATAATATAGCGTTTTTCAAGCTCATCCGGTAGAGTTATTTTGATGATTTTTTTCTCCCTATTCTCCCATCTTCCCTACTCCCTACTTCCTAAAACAAAGGAATTTTGTACCTGATAATTCTGGGAATTAGTATACTTGAGTTAAATTATTTTCTGTGCAACTTACCACACTGCTCATTTGCAGGTATTGCAACTATCATATTTTTAGGATAGGGTAAATTTAGGTTAGCCATTAGTTCAATGAAATTAGTACGAGAATAACCTGCAAGTCGAGGATTATGCTTTTTTTCTTCTCCTATAGTTGAAACAGTTAATCCTTGGTAATTATGTCCTGGATAAACTAGTGTTTCATCTGCTAAAGTGAATAACTTTTGAGTAATAGAATCATACAATTTGCCTGCATCTCCACTTTGAAAATCAGTTCTACCACAACCCCGAATTAATAAAGAGTCTCCAGTCAGGAGTCGATCACTATTAACTAGATAAGCATTATGACTATCTGTGTGACCGGGAGTAGCGATCGCTGTGATTTTCACTGCACCAATTTCTAATACTTCTCTATCACCAATAAACCTGTCAGCACAATTAGCATTTGCTCCCTTTGGAATTATTGATAAGCAACTAGTTGTTGCTTTTAGTTTAGCTGTGCCAGTAATATGATCGGCATGGATATGAGTTTCTAGAGTATAATGAAGAGTTAGCCCTAGTTGTATTAATAAATTATAGTCACGTTCTACTTGTTCTAAAACTGGATCGACTAATATTGCTTCTTTTGTTTGTTGATCGGCAATTAGATAGGTATAGGTACTTGTATTTTTATCAAATAGTTGACGAAATAACATTGCTGTTTTATTTACTAATTATTTTAATATTTATTTTATCGCCTTTATAAATAAATTGTAAAAAGTGGATATAGCAGTTCCCATTTTTAATACCTAACCATCTAATACCATGCGTGAAAAAAGAATGTTATGCTTGCTCAAATTTCAAGTATTAACCAATTAATAAATTTTTGCCACTTTATCCCTTTTATAATCGGCTTTTTTCTGGGTTTTTCCTATTATTTTACTACACCCCACACCCAGGGTCATTTCATTCTAGATTTTGAGCATGAATTTACTTACTTTCAGGTAGGGAAAGATAAATTTTATAAAGCTCAAAATAAGGTATTTTCGTAAATACACAAAATGGCACAGTTGAGAATGAAATAGCCCTGCC
>JASJEE010000357.1 GCA_030064835.1 Microcoleaceae cyanobacterium MO_207.B10
TAGTATGTCCCTAATTCCTGAAAGCTAGGTGATGTAAGACTTTTGGCTAAGTTTACAAATCAGCTCTAACATTTGAGAGTTTACTATTAATACAGATATAATTCTGATCCAGATTATATTTTTTGCAAAATTGTCAAATGTTAATAGATTGAAAAAAATATTCGGCAAGCATTTTCTAGGAATTTATTGCTTTATTAACTATAATTTTTCTAACCTGAAAATATGATTCTGTACTATTTATTGAAACTAAATATCTGACTAAATAATTATCATTTGTTATAATTAAATTTGATACAAATAGATAAAAGTGTTATGATTTACTTTACATAAATTACAAACAAAAAATAAAAATTAAATCTGAGATTATGTCAATTGACATTATGAATAAAAAGCCCAAAAAAGTCACACAGAAACAACCCAAAATACAAATTACGAATCGGCTCTTGTCTGCGGAGATAGTTGCTCCCGTTATTTTAGGTATTTTACTATTGCTAACCTGGGAAATTTCTGTACGAGTCTTGAATATTCCTCCTTATTTATTGCCAAACCCAATATTAATATTGGAAACAATGATTCAGGAATGGGATAAATTATTTCTTTCCTTACTTATTACTATTCAAATTACAGTTGTTGCTTTAGTAGTAGCAGTAGTTTCTGGCGTTTTAATTTCCATGTTATTTGCTCAGAGTAAATGGATAGAAAGGAGTCTATTTCCCTATGCTGTAGTTTTGCAAACTACTCCCATTGTTGCCATTGCTCCTTTAATTATTATCTGGCTCAAAAATAATACATTTGCTGCATTAATTCTTTGTGCTTGGATTGTAGCATTTTTTCCAATTATTTCTAATACAACTTTAGGATTAAATAGTGTTGATAAAAATCTCAGCGATATGTTTAAATTATATGGAGCATCCCGTTGGCAAACCCTAATTTATTTAAGATTTCCTAGTGCTTTACCTTATTTTTTAGGCGGATTAAGAATTAGTGGTGGATTAGGATTAATTGGCGCTGTAGTGGCTGAGTTTGTGGCAGGTACGGGAGGAAATCGTTCTGGTATTGCTTATCAGATTTTAATGTCGAGTTATAACCTAGAAATTCCCCGAATGTTTGCTGCTTTATTGATGACAACTGGTTTGGGAATAGCCATATTTGTATTGTTTACAGTTTTGTCAGATTTTCTTTTAAAAAATTGGCATGAAAGTGCTGTTCAGAAAGATAGTTAGGGTTTGCTGAAAAATTTATAGGTGTGAGGTTTAGTAGTCAGTAGTCACTAGTCAGGAGAAATTGGGGTTACAGAAAAAGTAGGATAAGAAATTGTCGCTCAATTTTTCCTCCCCTATATGCTAAGAAAAAGGCTCACATTTTTAGCAATTCACTACTAAAATTTTGCACTTTTTTTTCTAGAATAAAGGCTTGAGTTTTTATCTGTAATACCAAATTCAATAAAGATTTTTACAGTAAAATCCGGACACCAAAGGATAGGAATATTTAGACTTGTTATCTTTCATTCCTACAACCTAAAACCCAACACCTAACACCTAACACCTAACACCTAGAAACCAACCAATGTAGGAAGATTTTTTGAAAATGGTATAAATGCTTTGATAATTAATCAGCCAGCTCTAGTTAATAATTAAATAATTCACTAACTGTTCGGACAAAATTATATCAAATCCTGTTAAACAGTTATTGCACTGACTATCTTCAGTCAATACAAACTTTCGATATTAAACCCGTACTCTCTTCCCATATTAAAATCGGGTAGTCCTGCATGGTAATGGTGAGGATATATATTTTTTAATTTCTTCGAGACTCCTCATCTCCCCATCTCCCTTCCCGGTGCTTCGTTTACCATTACTATGCACCACCACCAAATCCTTCCTTTCTCTTAACTTCAGTAGGGGTGATTCACGAATCACCCCTACTGACTTCGCCCCTTGTGACTTAGTTGATCATACGATAATTAATTATCCGGATTCTATATTACAAACTAGGTTGCCGAAATTTATAAACATCCTTAATAACCTGCACCCAACTGTCAGTAACAGACTCAAGAATACGATCGCCTTTTTCCTTCGTGCCAGCTTTTCCATCACCCAATACACCACTACGAGTCAACTCCCGCGTTAACCACGCAAAAGGCAACCTACCTTCCATACTCAACATACTATCTTCGGGTAAACCTTGTGGATATTCCGTTACTGCCCGTTCCATCCTTACCACATCCGGCAACATCGAAAGCATCACACTGGTTTCTGCATCTCCAGCGTGAATACCTAATTCTACTTCTTTGAGACTTAGTAACTCCCCACTAGCATTAGGAACGCGCCAAGCAAAAAACGGAAACACCAGAAAATCTTGATATTTCTGATGCAAGTCTCGCGCCACAATTTCGATAACTTGGGGCTGCCCTCCGTGAGCGTTCAAAAATACTAATTTGCGAAACCCGGCGCGATAAATACTTTCTGCCATTTCTATTAATACTGCCATTAATGTCTGGGCAGTAAGAGTAATAGTGCCGGGAAAATGCCAATGTTCGTTAGATTTACCGTAATATTGGGTTGGCAAAGCATAAGCAGGAATCTTGGGGTCAAGTTTGGCCAGAGCTTGACCTGTGATGTAGGTGGCGATCACAGAGTCTACAATTAATGGTAAGTGGGGGCCGTGTTGTTCGATGGAACCGACTGGTTGAATTATGACTACATTTTCTTGATCTGGCATTGTCTGAATATCTTGCCAGGTGAGATAAGGAAAAAATCTTTCTGGTGGAATAAAATTGTGCATCATATAAATAAATAATAGTAAAACATTATTTTCAATTCTGCCCGATCGGGCGAGGTATTAGTTAACTAAACTCTCTAAAGAAATTTTTGTCAATCTCATAGACAGTTGTGAAGTTCTCTCCCGTTAAATTGGAGATTATAACGGGAGTTTCTTAAACCAAGAAGTTTCTTGCTTCACAGGCTGATTAATCTCATAGCCTCCACAAGCAGACAAGATGATACCTACCTCGTTTAACGCTTTATTTAATATATTAATTGCTGCGTTTTCATCTCTATCTAAAACTACTTTACATTGAGGACAAGGATGAGTTCTAACGGATAAAGTCTATACCTAAAATTACCTTTTCATAATACTTGAAGCGATCGCCACTTCCGAAACTGATAGAACAGAGGTAATCTGTTTCGGATAGCTAAAAAAGTTAGAAGCATACTAGCCTAAGCCCAAATTTATGATTGACCTGGTAGATAGGCAAGAGCAGAATAGTTTGAGGAAAAGTTTTTTGATCAGGCTACTTTAAGTAATTGCTCAACCTTTTTCTTATCCGTCTTCTTTATCCCGTCCTCAGACCAAACCCACATATTATTTACTCGATCAATATTTCCCTCAAAATCATATACAGTCACCGTTGCTAAGGTCTCAATCCAAACTGTAGCTCCACAACTATGAGGTTGTTCTGGTCGATAAACAATCCGACAAGGACCGTGAATATCCATGAAGTGACCTGTAGCTAAATTCTTAGAACCACGTTTTACAGAAACTACGTCTAGCTCAGTATTTCCATTGGTTTGATTGGCTCTAATATTATTTCGATTGAAATGAACAGTATTCTTGCCACAGTGCTGACGGCGATGCCAACGAGGTTTAGGACCACGGCTTCTACCTGAAATAATTGGCATTCCATTATATAGAGGAATTACCCAAGTCCGACCATTGACTTTATTAGCGCCTTGAATCCGACCTTCTTGAAGTAAGACTCGGACTCGTTGAGCAGAAATTCTTAATAGAGAAGCAGCTTCAGTAGTACCTACAAACATAATTTTTGCAATCTAAACAATAGCATTACATCAAACATCTTCGACAAGTCAACTTGGGCAGAGGATATTAAATAACAAATTAAAAAATAAAAAATTATTTTAAACTATTTGTTTATACGCAATAGTATAGCACCAAACATATGTGACAACTAGATTAGGGCTGAGAATATAGTGGATAATATCACGTTGGGATAAGTACGTTATATCAAATTCGTTTAATTAAGTTATGAAAAAATTTGTTTGCTAGCTATACTTGCTAAATCTTTATCATCTGCTTTGTCACTAAACCTCTAAATGAGGAAGTGGCCATATCAAGTCTAGCAGATCAGTTGTCAGAAAAAAAATGGCCAAGGCTTAAAACAGTTAGCATATAGAACCCATTTGAGATCTATCTTATCTGTATTAAAAATAGAGAAGAGTGTTGGAGGCGTCGGAAGTGTGGAAAGAGTAGGATGGATAAATATCTGATTCAGATTTATTTCCTTACCCAAAAAATCTGGTCTAAAGCACCCCCCTTTTCCGGGGAAATAAGAAAAAATTTTCCTTTTAGTCAATCTTCTTCTTTTCCAAGAGAGGTAATTAGTTACAGTCGATGGGGATATCGCTATCCCTCACCTCTGTTACACGCGCCGTGCATGAGAGTTTCCAGCTCACACGGCTCCTGATAATTAAGGTGACGCGCGAGGTTGGGTTCACATTTTCCCTTATTTCCCACCTTTGATTTCAAGGGTTCTAGGGTTGAGGCCACGCTACATCTTTTTCACCTTTGGCATGGTTGCCGGGAGGTTTATTTCATAATCAGAGTCTCCTACTCTTTGTTTGGCTACAAAGAGTGCGTTTCGGCTTTTTGGTTACTGATATTACCGCCTACCTTAATTACCTCCCCACGTCGGCGATACCTGAACATTACTCCAGGCTTGCTTCTTGGGGAATCCTCCACCCTAATCAACATTGGTTAAGCTTTCCTTACTCATGATTGAGAGTTGAAAAGGGGTTACTTCGTTCCCTGATATCATTTCACGTTGACTGTAGGTTCCCAGTTTAGACCGACCTCTAATTAGATACGAAACCAACAATTAATAATTGGTTCCAATTATGTGAGGCATACCTTTTGGTTCAGGAGTATCAACACCTTTCTCCTGTCAATTATTACGGCCCATAATACTAGATTCTCGCTCTCGATAACCTTGGTCAACAACCCTTGCAAAGGATCGGAGTGGTATTATCCTTACTTCGCTTTATCCCCATGCACTTGAGACAGAATTGCTAATTCTGAAACCTGGGAGATTGGAGTCACACGGTATCCGCGTGGGATGTTTTAAACCTCCATGATTATCAGAGTTATCCCGGTAAGGGGACTGGCTGAACGTAAACAGAGTTTACTTAGGCCAAACGAATCGCACTTAATTATTAATTATTGAACTACCACCTAAAACCTAGAAATTTATTTGTAGCAAACATTTATCACCCTTGGTATTACTCATTTGGTATTACTCATTAGTAGCAGCGATCGCCTCTAACAAAAACAATCCCAAATCTTTAGATAATCCCTGATTTTGCTGAGGTCAACTATGGTGAGTTAAACAGCGAGGGCAACCAAATTCACAATCACAATTTTTTGCTAATGCTGTAGCTTTCTCGGCAAACTTCAACAGTTGATTAAAAATCGCTTCACTGGCTCCATTCCCACCATCACAAGTATCAAAAAAATAACCTATAGTTTGCCCTGCTTCTTTAGTCACAAACCACTCTACATCCTGACTGGAACTTAACACAACTAGAGGTACAGCAAATCTAATCTGATGCCCCATACTATGCAATCCAATAAAATCCGGATTACAACTCCATAAATCTTGAAAATTATCAGGAATAATCTCATTATTATCTGCCTTAATTTTTTGCTTAATTTGTTTCATATGTTCCTGTAATTTATTACCAATAGCTGAATTTATTTCCACTTTGGCTACTGGAGTTTGATATTGAGTTTGATAAGGATGTTCAAAGTTATCTCCATCCGTCACCCTAATAATTTCTACACCCTTCTGATATTCTGTAGCTAATAATTTATAACCAGTCACTGAAAAGATAATTTCTCCCCAGATTAAACTTAATCTTAGCCTTCCATCCTGAATCTTAGTTTTAATTATTTTATGTTCTGTTAATTTATCAATTTCTTTAACAACTAAATGAATTTTTGGTTGAGACGCTAAATTATATTTTTTGCCTAAAGGTTTCAAAAAAGCTTGCTTTCGATCTAAATCTAGACTTTCAGAACGATAAGTTATTAACTCACCATCATAATTTTGTGCAAAATAAATCGCCCCTGGAAATACTTCTTGATGTGCCAGACTCATCTGCATTTTTTCAAAACTTTTTCCCGTATTAAGATTAACTAACTCCACATCATTTTGAGCATGACCACGAATATTAATATGCCGATGAGGATAACCACGCCCCCACAGTTGATAAGACTGAGTAAGATAAATTTTTCCTTGTTCTAAAAGACTATCTGCAATTACCCCAGCTACCTCTCCAAAACAGTCTGTTATTTTGCTCAAAGGTACACCACTTTCTACACAACTACATTCTAAATGTTTACCCAAAATTGTTGGATAATTTTGATTGAAAGTAGCACTTTCGACTTCACAATTTAACAATAAATCTGGTTTTTTACCATAAAAATTATCTAGGGAATTTTGAGCTAGTGGTAAGAAAATAACTAACCCAGGATTTCTACGCCCGGCTCTTCCGATTCTTTGCCACCAAGACATTAAACTGCCTGGATAACCTCGTACTAAACAACAGTCAAGTTCTGGCAAATCAATTCCTGCTTCTAATGCGGAAGTAGATAAGATAACTTTTATGATTCCAGCCTGCAATTTTTTGAGAATATCTTGTCGTCTATCAAACCTTAAAGAACCATAAAAAATTGCTACTTTATCGGCTAAAAAACCTTCTCCTTTTTTATCAGCTACTTGCTTAATTATCAATAAAAGTTTTTTCACGGCGGTGCGAGAATTACAAAATACAATCCCACTCAAATCATGACGCAACCACGACAAAATTATTTGACAAGCATCACGGTTAGCAATATCGCTAGGTTGTAGGCATAAAATTGTTCTACCAGGATGATCAGCACCGCTTTTTGATATTAGATGAAGTCTTTCTGGTTGGTTAGTGCGGTCAGAAAATCGCATTGCCATTTCTGCGGGGTTGCCAATGGTGGCGGAGCTAAAGATAAATTGGAGTTTTTCTGAGTTTCCTCCGACTCTATCTATTGCTATTTTCAGGCGACGCATTAAGTTAGCAAAATGAGCGCCAAATGCACCTATATATGTATGAGATTCGTCGATAACTATGTAACGGAGATTTCGCAAAAATTGTCGCCATCCTTCTCCATTTCGACTTCTGATTTTGTATAGTTGATAGTGCAATAAATCTGGACTCATGCCTAAAATATTAGGGGGATTGGGGATAAATAAATTTATCCTTTTTTCCTGGGATATGTCACCTGTAATTAATCCAATTTTTACTGATTTTTTGGGAAAATATGAAACAATTTTTTCTAGCTTTTGCATCTGGTCTAATGCTAATGCTTTGAGAGGAAAAATATACAATGCTGTAGTCTGAGGTTGTTGTAAACATGATTCTAAAATGGCGAGGTTATAACAGAGAGTTTTGCCAGAAGCTGTGGGAGTGAAAAGGCTAATATCTAATCCTTTTCTCAGGGCGATTAATGCTTCGATTTGATGTTCGTAGAGTTCGGTAATTTTTTGTTTGGTTAGAGCTTTTTTTAAAGATTTTGGTAAGTTTTATGGGAAAGAATATAGTTTTCCTGGGGTAGGTTGAGTGTTTTCTATTGCTATTAATTTGTCTAGCAGTTCCTGAGCGATCGCTTGAAACACTGGTCTGGTTATTGCTGCTATTTCTGATAAGTTTATGGCTGAAGTTTTGGGTAGTTTTGATAAGTTGGTTTGGAGATTTTTTCGTGGGCAAATTTTACCCTGGTTAACTGCTATTTGCCAATCATCAAAATTTACTGGGGCTGGATTTTAAAGAAAATCTACTATTAAACGTTTACCTAATATTGCCGTGATTTTTCCGATTCCATATTCACTAGAATAAATTGTTGAACCTGTTTTTAGCCACTCTGGAATTAATGGGATTTTTGTCTCTGTGGCACGAATAATCGCAGCATAGTCTGTAGGTTTATCGGTCATAATTGTGTTTAAGTTTTAGGTAGTAGGCAGTAGGTCATTTCAGTTATCAGTTAACTGTTAACTGTTAATAGTTAATAGTAATCAGTACCTCTAGCTGAAGCAATATTCTTAAAATTTGGAATGAATATTCTCTTTTTTTATCCCCTTAAAATGGCAAGCTTTAGACCAGAATTTTTGGGTAGGGAATAAATCTTAATCAGATATTTATATAGCATTCCTCGGCGTGGTTATGAAAAAAATGGTAGTCCTGCATGGTAATGGTGAGGATATATATTTTTTAATTTCTTCCATGCTCCCCATCCCCCCATCTCCCCATCTCCCCACACTCCCGGTGCTTCGTTTACCATTACTATGCACAATCACCAAAAAAATATCCTAGAAAAAGGGAATAGGGAACAGAGGTAAGAGTTTCAGGATTTTTATATATTTTTTGATTTGTTACAAATAATTTAGGATTGCTATAGCTGAATTTTGTTTTTAAATTATCTAATTATTTGTAACATTCCCTTGCCTCTACGAGGGCAACCCCCGCCGGATACTCGTTTGCACGGGTACAAGGTTTATCCTTACGGAGGCGGGGACGAGGGCATGGATTTTTTCAAACTGCTATTAGGTGGTAAGTATGAGAAAACACAACTGTAAATTTTCCAATAGTCAAGGGAATACGATTTCTTTGAAATTAAGAAATAATGGTACTAGATTGTTTCACCTAAAATAGTGCATTAGCTTTTTTCGTCACCCCATCACCCCATCACCCCATCACCCCATCACCCCATCACCCCATCACCCCATCACCCCATCACC
>JASJEE010000346.1 GCA_030064835.1 Microcoleaceae cyanobacterium MO_207.B10
TACAGCAGTTTCCGCGCGTTATGAGGTACAGTTGTTTTTGTGCTTTTCTATTCCCTGTTCCCTATTCCCTGTTCCCTGTTCCCTCAAACCTAAAGTTTTGTACCTCATAACAAGGGAAAACGCAGTATATTTAGTATATTTAAGGTTCTCCGTCATACTGGGTCAAAATTTCAACCCCAGTCTCAGTAACTGCCACAGTATGCTCAAACTGTGCTGATAGCTTGCCATCCTTAGTAATAGCAGTCCAACCGTCATCAAGTACCTTTGCTTCCCAAGTACCCTCATTAATCATTGGTTCGATAGTAAATACCATCCCTGTCCGCAATTTTTTGCCTTTTCCTCTCGTACCATAATGAGGAATTTGTGGTGCAGTGTGGAAAATATTGCTCACACCATGACCAACAAAATCTCTAACCACAGAAAAACCCTCTGATTCAGCATATTCTTGAATAGCAGCACCAATATCCCCAATTTTATTTCCAGGTTTAACTTCAGCAATACCTAAATACATAGATTTTTCTGTAACTTCAACTAATTTTTTTGCCAGTGGAGAAGGTTCACCGACAAAAAAAGTTTTAGAAGTATCGCCATGATAACCATCAAGAATTGGGGTGACATCAATATTAATAATATCACCATCTTTTAAGACTTGTTTATGATTAGGAATACCGTGACAAACAACCTCATTAATACTGGTACAAATAGACTTAGGAAAACCATGATAACCAAGGGGAGCGCTACGAGCGCCGTGAGCTTGAGTCCAACGTTCGGCTTCGTCGTCTAATTCTAAAGTCGTTATCCCAGGCTTGACAAGTGGTTCAATATGATGTAATAATGCTGCTGCCAAGCGTCCTGCCCGACGCATTTTTTCTATTTCTCTTTTCGATAATAAAACTATAGTTTCTGTTGCCATTGGTTGTTTAATTAATCTGCGAACTATACCCTTAATAGGCATAGATTATTTTATCATGTTTTGATTTTATCCAAAATTTGATCTATGCTGCTAGGTTAGGATGTAGAATTGATAATTATTAAATCAAAGCTTTTTTAAAAGATGAGTAATATAGTTTCAAATATTATTAGAAAAATCATTAATGCTGAAAAAAACAGTTATTAACTTATAAATTTAAGATTTGATTAATTATAAATTTAGGATTTTATTGGGGTTATAAACTTCAAGATAAACCTTGAAAAGTATCATATTCTATAATATTTTTTGTTCCTGTCTCATTATTATTTATTTTTTTTTACTGCCCTTATTTATTGAGTATATACAGCAAATTATCTTATGTTCAGTTGAACAATTATAAACAATTTTTAGAAATAGTAGAGATAAGAAGATAGAGAATTACAGCGGTTTTCCTGCACGGTAGATTGCAGTAGGGACGTTGCATGCAACGTCCCTACTAGGTTTTGTTTATGGCGATATGGTTCATTAATTTGAAAAGCACTGCTCAGGGGTTATATATAGAGTCCGGTTAAACGAGTGTATGTTCAGAATTTTTAAATTACTTCAGCCTTCAATCTCCCCATCTCCCCCAAAAAATCTAATAAGTATTCAACCGGATGTGATATTACAAGAATATCAAGTGCATTATCAGAGATGTCTAACGATCACCAGTCACCTCCTCCACCTCCACCATCACTGCAGCCACCACCAAAACTGCCACTGTCATAGCTTCCTGAACTACTGCTACTGTCATAGCTTCCTGAACTACTGCCACTACAACTATCATAGCCTCCATAACTAGTCCTGCTCGTGTTGTTACTATCACTGTAACTACTGCTACTACTGTTAGTTGATCTACGATAAGTAGTTCTCGGACGGCTACTACCTCCATAACTACGACTGTAAGAGTTTTTGCGACTCTTATAGGTATTCTTAAGACTCGTCAAGATGATCACGAAGATCGGTATGATTAAGATACCTATGAAAATAACTATGGACAATAGCTTATATTCGTCCCCTTTCAAAGATGTGACTAATTCTGTTGTACCTGCAACGATACCATTTTCAAACTGTCCTAACTTAAATTTTGGGATAATTTTGGTATCGATCAGATTATTAACTGTGGCATCTGATAAAATTGTCTGTACTCCCTTACCGGTTTCAATTTCCACACGGCGATCCCTCTGAGAAATTAAAAACAGCACACCATTGTTTTTGTCTTTTTTGCCAATTCCCCAATAATTGAATAATTCGGTAGTAAATTGTTTAGGAGTTGCTGCAGATATAGTTTCTGGTACAGTGACAACAGCAATTTCAGAGCCATTTTTTGCCTCCAACTCCGAAATCATTTTGTTGAGGTGAGTTTCTGTCCTAGCACTCAGCATTTCAGCCATATCAGTCACCCAACCACCATCGTTTTGTCGAGGATTTGGTACATCTTGGATTGTTATGGCCCAACTAGGTAAAGGATATAGCAGCAAAGTCAAGCTCAAAATAATTATCCAGAAACCACGTCTCAAAATAGTCAAAGGAAAATTCATAATTTCTACCTCTTGGAGAAACAGTAAAATGTTCGCTACTGATTACTCAGGTAGACTCGATAAATTTATGATTTATGAAATGGCCAATTGGTTATACCAAACTTACAGCAGATTCCACCTTGGTCAGGTACACCTATAGCGGGCCAGATGCCAGCACTAGTACCGCTACGCGGAAGTCAGAAGTCAGAAGTCAGAAATCAGAAGCTTTGATTGGTGAGGCTTTGAGAATTTTATCACTGGTAACATATTTCCGCCATCCTGCACTAGAGATATTTGAACATTAATATTTCTGCTTCATATACTTGGAATTTGCTATATTTCTCAGTTCGAGACATTAATTTAATAACTAATGTCTGAATCCGGAGGAAATGCTGACATTTAATTGTTATAAATCTGAATATTAGTAGAGTAAATTTTTTCTAGTTACAGATATCAATATTAAATAAAAATAATCGTGCTAAAGCTCAGTAAAAAATAATTATTATCTGGGAAAATATTAGTATAATAAAGAGATGATAATCCTAATCACTATATTACTTGCTTATAGGTGGTAGGTCGTAAGTATTACAGCATATTTAGCGCTGATGATGTACAAGGCATGAATTGACAATCTTACAGTGCGGGCATCTTATCCGTCATCAGAGGCATCTAACTGTGTACCTTATAACATCGGAAAGCGCTCTAATAGAGGAAGTATAAATATTCCAAACCGAAAGGCTTCCGAATTTTACTGTAACAATATTTTTTTGAATTTGGTATTATCTACAACAAAGACTATTTACTTGTAATTGTGACTAAAACCAGAATTAATTTTATTAATCTTCAATCTATCTAGATATAATTGGCATAGGCTTAACCATCTGGAATTGAAGTTAATAATTTATGGGGCTTTAATCCTTTTTGATTTAGTTGAAATCGAAAAAAAAGCTATTCATTCAGCAACAATTATACCAACTATCTATCTGTGAGTGTGATTTATTCGAGATGTTGATAGTAATAAATTAAATAAATTAATTGTATGCTTGACTATAGCTAAATTCTCCCTGATTTTGTTTGATTTGAAACCTCTGGTCTAGCCCAGTCACTTCTAGACAGTATTTAACTGAGTCGTTTAAATTCATTAGATATAAATTACAACCATTATTATGTGCAATTCTATGCAATGCCACTAAAGTCATTAGCCCGTAATTACTAATAGAATCTATGGTACCTAAATCTACTACACAGGAGCGTTCTGACTTGGTAGCTAGAGATTTTTTTAACCTTTTCTGCAGTAAAGCACTGTTTCTTTGGTTAAAATCACTGAAAAGACGAATTAGAATAGCCATGGTTTTTTTTGTTTCACTAATCTGATATGTTTATAATTATCAGGTCTTGTCATCTAGTTCGTAAGTGATATATTTTTCGCTTTACTCGTGATAATATATTGATGTTTGAGTGATAGTTATTTAGTGGGATTTATGATATAGATCACAATTGAAGGTAAGTCAGGAAGTAATAAGGATTTTCCCTTGAATTAAGGTACACAACAATAAGTTGTTTAAATACACCACAGCTTCAGGGGTGAATCATCAATCACCTGTGCAAAAAAGTGAGCGTGAAGATTTGTCAGGAAGGTAACATAATTTACTGAATAATATCGGTGGTAGGTCTTAATATAAGAAGCATAAAGATTCCAATCCGAAAGGCAGATGATTTTAGTTTAACTATCCCCTGTCTCTACAGGGGCAAGCTTTCTTGAAGTTTGTACAATAAAAATTTACCTCTACTAAATCAAAATGAGGATTAACTCAAATTGCTTCAGTCAGAGGTACTGATAACTAGACCTATCCAGAAAAGAGGAAGCAGAAAGCAAGGAATAGGAGGAAATTATTGATGTTTTATTTACGATAATTGATTTGATTTTTTATTGTTGGAGATGTGTACCGATAGCTGAAATAACCTCTTGTTTATTCTGACAAGAATACTGTTGTCAACAAACCCTAACGATACTACTTAGTTTTGCTCAAAACTCTCTTCAGCAATTTCAACTTCTTCCAAATCAATATAATTTATTTGCCCATGTTTAACTTCCTTCGGTACATTCATAACCTCATATTTAGTACCCTTGGGAACTAAAACTTCTCTTTCGCTATACATTGCCGAAAAATCACTGATAGACACCCCCGAATGATTATGCTTTACCCGAATTACTACTTGATAACAATGGCCTGAATAAGTCTCAGCAATTTTGGGATCGGAAGTAAAACTAGTTACAGAATCTAACGTATAATCTTCGTGGGGTTTTAACTGTTGAATAAAAGGTTTTATCGACTTTTCACTAAAAGACATACCCCGATAAATATTACCAGCATAAGGGGGCATTTTGTGCATAAATTTGTTAAGAATTTTGATGTTTTCTTCGTTTTTTCCTTCTCTATCCGCTTTTCTAATTTTGTGGAAATCTGCAGTAGTAAATCTGTCTAAAGCTGTTAATAATTCTTTGGCTTCAACAGAACTCATTCCAGTTAGTTGAGAAACTTTAGTGACAAGTTTTCTATTTAGGCCAGCAATATTGCTCATAAGATTAACCTCAACCCGATACTTATTATTATCTCCTAAAATTAAGCATAATGTCATTTTTCTTGAGGTAATTTTTTATTCACTAAGTTTTGTTACTCTAGCCGTTAACATCAATTTCCCTTAATTGTAGACAGAAATATCTCCATGTTTCTTAACAAAAAGAAATTAAGTATAAATATCAAGAGATATTACTGATGTATTTATACTCTGTTTTAATTATTCAGAAAATTTACGGATACTTTTTTTGGCTATAATAATATATAGCAATCCTAAATTATTTGTAACAAATCAAAAAATAGATAAAAATCTTGAAACTCTTACCCCTGTTCTCTCTTCCCTATTGCCTTTTTTCTAGGAGATTTTTTTCACAACCACGCCGAGGAATGCTATGGCAATTTCCATACTGGTGAGGTAAAAAATTCTAGGTTTTAGCCAACAGGTAAAAGGGAATAAAAGGACAACTGTACCTCACGAGCCGGAGAAATGCTATATCTGTAAATAGTAAATCTCAAAAATTTTGCTACCTCTGATGATTGGATGGGGAAGTAGAGAAGTTCCATGGAATGTCCCTAGTACCGTTTCACTAAAGCTTGCACCCGTGGAGGCGGCCAGGGTCTATTTATTGTTACTATAGAAAAAAGGAGCAGAGTGTGGGAAGGGTGGGGAGTATGGGAAGTACAGGACTCAAAAAATATAGGCTGGCAAATATTCTCTGACGACAAAGAATTAGCCCTGCGTGGAGGCGGGGGTCAGAAGTGAGATTTTAATAACTTGAAACCTAAGTTTTACAGTAATTTCAGCTTGTTCTTTCACTTCATAAGTTACCAACTATTTGTGACATTTTTTAAGTGAAATGGTATAAAAAAGTGACTTTTAAGATTGCTGATAACTCCGGGTCATTGATAGGTAAGCGATCGCTCATCTATTCCCATCGCCAAAATCGCACTACCATAAGCAGCATCTCTACTAACCGCCTTCACCATCGGCACCTGTAATAGTCTCCCCCTAATTTTTGTCCAGGTAGTATTCTGAGCGCCAGCTCCTGCAGAGAAAACTCGTTTTACTGGAGCTGCGCTTAATGCTTGCAACAATTCATAACCTCTAAACTCAATTCTAGCAATGCTTTCAAGCAAACCATGTAGAAACAAAACATGATTTTCTGGTCTAGGTTCCAACCTGGGAAGCAGTTCCGGATCATTTATCGGAAAGCGATCGCCCTGATCAAGCAGAGGATAATAATCCAACCCACTCTCAGCATCAGCATTAATTTCCTGACTTAAACACTCCAACTCAGCATCACTAAAAAACCTCCGCAAAACAGCTCCCCCAGTATTAGAAGCGCCACCCACCAACCACAAATTCCCCAAGCGATGACTATAAATTCCATATTTAGCATCATCAACCCGACTGCGACTCAGCAACTTCAGCACCAATGTCGAACCTAAAGAAGTTACCGCATCCCCCAAAGAAGTTGCCCCACTAGCGAGAAAAGCTGCTATACTATCAGTTGTCCCCCCACAAACTACACATTCAGGAGACAAACCTAGACTCTGCGCTACCTTCCCAGTCACATTTCCTACTACCTCACCAGGTCTCACGACTTCCGGTAACCGAATTTTTTCCCTCACCTCACCAAGAACAAAATTTACCAACCACTCCGGGTAACATAAACTACCAACATCATAACCAAGTTTCAAAGCATTGTGATAATCACTAACACCCAGATTTCCATGCAGCAAAAATCCCAACCAGTCAGCTTGATGCAGGAAATAATAAATTTCATTTGACAATGGCACATTTTGGATTAACCACAACAGCTTGGCCAAGCTGGAAGTAGCACTAATTACGGGATGGTTTAGTGGGGCAATACTTCTCAACCTATCGATCATTTCTACACCCCGACTGTCATTATATAAAAGCGCTTCTGTCACAGGTATGCCATTTTGATCACACAATAATATAGTTGCTGAAGTGCCATCAATGGCGATCGCTCGAATATCCTGTCGCAGTGCTTGGGGAATATCTGAAATTAAACTATATAAACCACGCTGCCAAATATCGGTTAACTTATTGTTTGGGGTAGTTTCCCAATTACATTGTGTTCGTGCTTTAACTTCTCTGTTGGAGTCAATGACAACAGCACGAGAGCCGGAAGTACCAAAATCAAGTCCTAGATATAGGTTCATTCTTTAATCTATAACGTAATGCTAGGATAAACTTTTCTATGATCATCTACTAAGATGAAAATTTAAGGCACGAAAAACCATTACAGAAAATATTGATTCAGCTATTCATACTAGCCAATTTTCGTATAATAGCCGAGTAGAGCATTGAGTGTGGATAGATAGAGCACTCAAAAGTCGCAAAAATACTCACAAATATTCCACTGTGCTAGCTCCTCATCTTCTCTTTATATTGGGCCAAGTAGTAATATCCATTGCTTCAGCACCGAGAGGATGTTAATAAGCTACAAAATATTCCACGATCTTTTTCCTAATCCTAATTTATGCACACAAGTGGAGAAGATAGTCTAAAATACAATCATAGTGCTAGCACTAAGCTTAGTAAGTCAATCAACCTACTCTTCCTAAAGAAGGCTCAAGGTTTTTGGACTTTTTTTAACGATTATTTGAGTTTTTGTCTTACTTGTATTTTGTTAGCACATGACATTATTTTTGTCAACTTATTAGATTGCCGTATCAATGAAGCTAGCATTAGCATCGTAGGAATAGCACTGTGGCTCATACATTTATCTTAGAATCAGGCCAATGGACGATTGAAGGAAATTGGCTAGAGCGCAATGGAATGTTGATTACTGTCAAGGGTAAAACTATCGTGACATGGGATCGCACAGACTGGTTTTCTATGGTCACAAAGCTTGTGTTCCCCAGCAAAGACCGTGAAGATATTCTACTTCAATATCGAGGACGTCTTGATAGTGATGAACGGCGTTTTACGTTTCTGCTACAACATAGTGAACTTGGAAAAGTAGAAGGAGAAGGATGGATCGGTATTGATTCAATTATTCAGCGTTCTTGGGTACTCGGAGATGATCCGCAACGGCGTAGTGGTTTTGAAACTTTACATCGTTTAGATGGGAAGCGATATTATCAGACTAGTAGTGTTTTATCTGGTCTTTCATTAAATAGTGCTATGGAAGCAACTATAGAACGTCAGCCAGAATAATTTTAATTTTACTTATTAATATGATTTAAAGTTATCAACTTATATGTAGGATTTTTGACTCCTATACTCGTAATACCGTAATACAGTATATCTTTTTGGGCTAGTTATCAACTAAATGAAATATTCTCTATAAAGTTTTTTTAGATAACAATATCCATAATAATTAGATAAGGTTTGATATCTACTTACTGAAGGTATATTCAGCCAGGAAAAATTAGTTGACGCCCCATCATCCCCAACTTTTTTTCATCAATCTGAAACCAAGTAAGAGAAGGAGGTCGTCCACTAGGACAACTTCAACTTTAATCAAGATTAGGACCTGAATCTAAGCCCCACTTATGTTTGAGAAAGTCCTGGTAAAGAGTTTCCCGTACTAACATCTGTTCATATAATTGAACTAAGCACTCTTGAGCTTGTTGTAAATTCATCTGACTTACTTGAGTCTCAAAAGAGCGAATACTAAATTGCTTTTCCAGTGGAAGTTCCATTGGTTGTTCCATAGTTCAACTCCATTTAATACTAATAATCAGTTACTGAATCTACTTTATAGGTGGAATCAGTAAATTTAGATACAAAAAATTAATCTGGAC
>JASJEE010000347.1 GCA_030064835.1 Microcoleaceae cyanobacterium MO_207.B10
ATGCTTTACGGTTTAATCCTGTTAATGCTCTGAGTAACCTGTCTTGTTTTAAGGCTCGTTCAAGATTTAGCATTTTCCTGGCCAATTTGTTCTTGAATCATTTTACCTTATTTCCCAACAACTCTAATATCAATACTAATGCCAGTTATAACTGACAATAAATTAATAGCTGATAACCCAGTCCCTCTGTAAGAGGCTGGCTAATTGCTGACTGCTAAATCCTTACATTAAAAGTTTAGACTCAAATTTTAACAAGCAGAGGATAATAATGATTGAAGTTGAGAATTTAAGCAAAATTTATGGTTCAACCTCAGCACTGAAGGAAGTATCTTTTGCTGTACAACAGGGAGAAATACTGGGATTTTTGGGTCCTAATGGTGCAGGTAAAACTACAACAATGCGCATCTTAGCTGGGTATTTGCCTGCTACAAGTGGCACGGCTAAAATTGCTGGTTATGATGTTCACGAAAATTCTATGGCAGTACGACAATTGATTGGTTATTTGCCAGAAATACCACCATTATATCCAGAAATGACCGTGGAAGGATTTTTATTTTTTGTAACTAGAATTAAACGAGTTCCTGCAGGCGATCGCTCTGCTAGAGTTAACTTGGCAATGAGAAGATGTGGGTTATTAAATAAGCAAAAAGTTTTGATTAGAAAGTTATCGAAAGGATATAAACAAAGGGTTGGTATTGCTCAAGCTTTGGTACACGATCCACAGGTAATTATATTAGATGAACCGACTGTTGGTCTCGATCCTAGACAAATTATTGAAGTGAGAAATTTGATTAAAAGTTTAGCTGAAGAGCATACAATTATTTTATCTACTCACATTTTGCCGGAAGTTAGTATGACTTGTAATCGAGTGGCGATTATTAATCAGGGTGAAATTGTAGCTACGGGTACTCCTGAAGAAATGAGTAATAAGTTAGCAAGTGGATGGGGATATGAAGTAGAAATTGAGGGGGAAATTCAGGAGATAGAAACGGGATTAAAATTATTAGCTGAAGTTCCAGGAATTGAATCTCTAGAACAAATTAAATCAGATAATGAAAGTCGTCTGAGATTACAAATAAAATGTCAACGGGAAATGGAACCAGGAAAAGAAATTTCTAATACTATTTTTACTGCTGGTTTGGGTTTATGTGAACTACGTCGAGTTCGTGCTAGTTTAGAAGATGTTTTCTTGGGTTTAACTACTGGTGAAGTTGCTAAAAATTCTGTCGTAAATGAGGAAAAATATGAGGGAAATATTGACTTGACAAAGGATAAAAATCAATTACCTGACCCTTGGGAAAATTGAGGCAATCAACCTAAATTCAAAATTCAAAAGTCAAAAGTTAGATTTTATAGACTCAAAACTTTGACACATTAAGCAAAACTTGTAGTAGACTGACACAGCTAAAACTGTGCGTTAGATTTTTTCCTATAATTCTCGTTATGGCAAGATTTGAGGATTTTTTTCTAATTTACTATTTAAGGTGTGTCAGTCGAGTAGAAAAATTTGACGATTCATCCCCTCTGGCTGGGTGCTTCAGAAAATGTGCTGACTCTTGCTCTATACGCAATAGAAGAAAAATTTGACGACTCATCACCTCTGGCTGGGTGCTTCAGAAAATGTATTGACTATTGCTCTATACGCAATAGAAGAAAAAATTTGACGATTCATCACCTCTGCTTGGGTGCTTCAGAAAATGTATTGACTATTGCTCTATACGCAATAGAAGAAAAAATCCACTATTCATCCCCTCTGCCTAGGTGCTTCAGAAAATGTGCTGACTCTTGCTCTATACGCAATAGAAGAGAAATTTGACGACTCATCGCCTCTGGCGGAGTGCTTCAGAAAATGTATTGACTATTGCTCTATACGCAATAGAAGAAAAATTTGACGACTCATCGCCTGACGCCGGGTGCTTAAAAAAATGTATTGACTATTGCTCTATACGCAATAGAAGAAAAATTTGACGACTCATCGCCTCTGGCGGAGTGCTTCAGAAAATGTGGTGACTATTGCTCTATACGCAATAAAGGCGGAGTAAGAATTATCATAGTAAAGTGTAAAAATACTAGATGAACAAATTCTTCCCCCCTCTCCTTGTAAGAAAAGGGTTGGGGGAGAGGTCTTCATTATCAGGAAAGAAATCAACTAATGCTAATAGTAATAAGTAACATTATCGCGATTTACAGAAAAGAATTACAAGGATATTTTGCCTCACCATTAGCTTATGCAATTACAGGAATATTTTGGCTATTGGGAGGATACTTTTTAGTAGCTATTTTATTAGGACCAGATGGAATTATTCAACAAATAGCTACTAGAGACCAATTAGGAATTACGGAACCACCAGTCGATGCACCCTACGAATTTGTAAAAGCTTATCTGGGAATTATGGGTTCTCTTTCTTTATTTTTATTGCCCATGTTATCCATGAATTTATATGCAGAAGAAAGAAAACGAGGCACTTTAGAATTATTAGCAACTTCACCCATAACAAATTGGTCAGTTGCAGCAGGAAAATTATTAGCTGTCTTAACTTTTTATATTTCTATGGTATTGCCGTTGTTGGGGTTGGAAGCTATTGCTATTAATGCAGCAGAACCACCTATTTCGCCAGTGTTACTTTTGTTAGGACATGGGGGATTAATATTACTTGCTGCGGCGGTATTATCATTAGGAATGTTTGTTTCTTCTTTGACAGATAGTGCAATTTTATCTGCTATTTTGACTTTTGCTTTAGTATTATTTCTGTGGGTAATTGATGTGGTGGCTAATAATGTTAGTGGTGTCTTAGCAGAAGCATTGAAACATTTATCAATGCTGACACATTACACAAATATTATTCAGGGACTTGTAGATACTAGCAGTATTATTATGTTGTTGAGTTATGTTGTTTTGGGAGTCTTTTTAACTGCTCAATCAATTGATGCTTTACGATTTCAGCGGTCTTAAGTTAAGGGGTGCAAAAAGCTTGTACTTTTTTTGCCCAAAAAGAGTTAAAGCATTTATCTGTAAATGCTGTTAGATTTAATCAGCCACCCCTATTGATTAATTTTTTTCGCATTTTTATAAGTGTTTTATAGTCTATAAATAACCAAGAGTTACTCCTGAAAAATATATCCTCTAAATCTTTGCTTTCTGGATAGTCATCCAATAGTTTAAGCCATGCTTCTAGCATCTCAACAGGAAAACCTTCTCCTATAGTTTCATCGAGAAAAATCGTTTGTTTTATATCGTCCTCATAAAGAAAATTTGAAAGTTCTTGCCAATTTCTCCAGCGATTAGAATTACTATCTATAACTAACTTGCTTAATATTGAAAGTAATTCAATTTTGCCTGAAGATTTATCTGGTTTTTCCGGAGATTTATCTGGAGAATCTTGCAAGCTAATATCTGGAACTTCGCTTGAGGTTAAAAATAATTCAAGTGGATCTAGAGATTTATCTGAAATTTTCTCTGGAGACTTATCCGTAAATTTGTTTGGAGATTTATCTTGAAAATATTGAGAATTAAACCATTGATAAACTACCATAAAATTATCTACCCGAAAGTTCACTCTCTCTTCTAGAAAACTAACACTCTTTTGAATGGCAGATTCCAATAGTGGCAAACTTTGTTGATAAGTTAGTGAGTGGGATTTTAGACAAGTCATATAAAGTTTACTAGCTTCAGAATTGCTAAGTTTTAAATCATTAGCAATCTCAGGAATATGGAAAATACCTCTATCTTTTTCTGATAAATAGAAATTTAGAGAACCCAGTGTATCAGGAAAATTTTTCTGCCAACATTGCTTTAAATTACTTTGTTCAAAAGTTTCTCCATCTAGAAAAGGAAAAGTAGGAAAAAGTCGTTCGGTAAACAAACGTTTAAAATTACCCATCGTAATTTTTCCAGCTAATACTAAATCCCATAGCTGGAATTTCTCTTTTTCAGAACGAAATATCTTTTCACAACCGATTATTAGTTTTTCCAGTTCTGGATAGTTTTTTGTAGAGGATTTTCGAGGAATGTACTTGCGCAAAATTTCAATTTTGTGTCGTTCCTCTGCTGGGTAGTTAGAAATAAAATCTATTGATGGATTTTTTAACTTCAACCAACCATCTACTTCCTCAAATTCCCAACCTAAATCATCAGAATAATCTTGAGTAGTCTTGTCAAGGTACTCGCATATAGTAATTAAATTTTCATATTTATCTTGAATCGGAGCAATAAAATCTTTAACATATTCGTGGTCTAGATATTCATCTTTATAAAACTCATATTTATCAAAATCTAACAACACCATATTTTCAGGTAAATTAGCATAAGAAAATAGAGATTTTCCCAGACATTACGTTCTTGATAAATTCTGTTTAATATTGTCTGAAAATCAATTTGATAAAGTTGTTGAACTCCCATCGAAGAAGTAGTTGATAACTTCAGAATTGATTCCTGTAAATCTTGAAGTTTATATATCTTTGATTCCAGACAATTGAAATAATCTACAGATTTTTTAGGGATATCTGCTGTAGCTTTGCGCTTGCGAATAATTTCACTGATTAAATTTTCTAAAGGCATAACTTTTAATTAATTGAGATTTTTTTTGTACAAAAGTCAGAGGGAATAAATTAGTCATTCCAGTAGGGTGCGTTACCGAAAAATTAAGGTATAAAGCCTTCTATTTCAAGAGAAAAAAGAAAAAAAATCCTTTTAGTAAATCCTTCTATTACAGAAGAGGTAATTATTAATTGTTAAAAACGGATTACTAAATCACTTTTATAGTCTAAATTTAAGCCGTCTAACGCACCCTACTTGACCGAAATAAAATTGTGCGTTATATCATTGGGGGGCGGGTTTATCTAACTTTAGGTTGAGCTTCGTTAATTTAACGGGAAAACCCGCCCCTACTATTGCAGTATTTAAGGTTTGTCAGTCTACTAAAAATTTTGCTACCCCTCTTTATACTTAACCCTCTCAAAAATGTTAGATTAATTTTGTCCTGCTACTTATTTATTAGGATAACAATTCAAAAATATGCACTTCAACGGCAAAAATTTTTTTCAACTTATTCCCTTGCATATTTTTGTAACAGGTATAACTAATGCAAAGTGGGAAGAGAAATTTTTCAGAGTAGGAAGTAGGGAAATTTGCTATAATACCAAGGGTTAAAAAATAATGTAGTGATAACTTATAACTGAAATGATTACTGTATTAAATCTTAATCCAATTACCAAACTAACTAGAGAACAATTTGTTCAACTGTGTCAAGCTAATCCTGAATTACAATTAGAAATAAATCCTCAAAGAGAATTAATTATTATGTCCCCTGTAGGTGGTGAAAGTGGTCAAAAAGAAGCTAATTTAATTGTTGATATTAGTCTCTGGAATCGTCAAACTAAGTTAGGAATAGTTTTTAGTTCTTCTACTATCTTTAGTTTACCAGGAGGAGGAGACCGCTCTCCTGATGTTGCTTGGGTATCTTTAGAAAAATGGGAAAATCTTACTCAAAAAGAAAGAGAAAGTTTTCCTCCTATTTACCCAGATTTTGTAATTGAATTACGGTCTAAATCCGATCTAATTCAACCTTTACAAGCAAAAATGAGAGAATATTTAGCATCAGGTTTATTATTAGGTTGGTTAATTAATCCTCAACAAAAACAAGTAGAAATTTATCGTCAAAATCAAGAGGTATAAATTGTAACTATGCCTATTACTTTATCGGGTGAAAATATTTTACAAGGGTTAAATGTGATGTTAGATTATTAGATATTTCCAGAAAAGAGGGAGGTAGGGAATAGGGAAAAAAATTGATTTTATTTTTTCTTATTGGAGATGTCTATTAAGAAAGTTAATCATAACAATTATCTATTAGCTTTTCTCCACCCAATTTGATATAAATCATTCATTGCAGAAATCCCTAAATTTATTTATACCAACCCTATTTTATGTGCGTATAAAAATCTTATCGATTTTCGGGAATGGGGAATAAGCAATGGTCAATGGGCAAGAGTTTCGGAATTTATTTCTAGTTTTTGAATTGTTATAGAAATTCTTTAATCTTTGAGGTACAGATATTCGATCCCCCCTAACCCCCCTTAAGAAGGGGGGAACTTCAAAGTCCCCCAATTCATCGGGGGATTTAGGGGGATCGTAGGTATACCTCATAGATTTGATAATTGCTATACAACCTATTTAGGATTGCTATATAATATTGTTTCTATGTTATTCCTAATTTCCTATTCAAGAACCCAGAAACCCGGTTTTTTCTTAGATGTTTATTGTTAAAAACAACAATTTTTCCTAAAAATCGGGTTTCTTGTAAGCATTCAGCTATTAGCACTCAGCTCTTCCTACGGAATGCTGCGCAAACAGCTTTTTGAAAAAATTAACCCAACAAATGAATTAATAACTCATAAGCTGTTGTGTATCTATATGTTATATTCCCTATTGCCTTTGACAAAAATTGAATATATAGTCTAAATACTAAAAACCTTAGCTGATAGCTGATAGCTGACGGCTGAATGCTTACCGAAAAATTAAGGTATAAAGCCTTCTATTTCAAGAGAAAAAAGAAAAAAATCCTTTTAGTCAATCCTCTTCTTTATCAGAAGAGGTAATTATTAATTATTAATTATTAATTGTTGAAGGTTTCTTTGTGTAAGTTCTAGACAATTCACAGATTAAAAAAAAGATAATATGAAAATTATCAAAGGTGCTTGGAGTTATTTATTTTGGTTAGGACCGATTTTAACTATTATCGGTTTATCAGCAGGTTTTGTGTCAGGAACTTGGGAACCTATACCATTAGCTTTGATAACTGCTGGATTAGTAATAATTGGTTTATGGATTTTTTCTCAAGCTTATTCTGTAGAACAAAACTCAACCACAACTTGGTGGAGTGGTCGAGCAACTGAAGCAGGCACAAATGCAATTTTTGCTACTATTTCCGTACTGATAATTTTGGCACTAATTAACTTTCTCGGAGTTCGTTATCAAACTAGAATAGACTTTACTGAAAACCAACAATTTACATTATCACCACAAACTATAGAAGTCTTAGAAAATCTTCAAAAACCAGTCAAACTTTGGATATTTGACCGAGGCGAAAATCCTCAATATTCCCAACTATTAGAAAACTATCAAAGACAAGGAAATGGTAAATTTAGATTTGAGTTAGTAGACCCTCAAACACAACCTGGAAAAGCCAATCAATTTGGAGTCAAACAGTTAGGAGAAATTCATCTCGAAGTCGGAGAAAAAAAAGAAGTTATTATTAGTAGACAACTAGAACCCCTAACCGAATCTAAACTCACAAATAGTATCGAAAAAATACTTGGTAGCAAAATTTTAAACATCTACTTTCTTCAAGGTCACGGGGAACGAGAATTAACAGAAGGTCAAAAAGGTTTTTCTGAAGCTGTTAATGCTCTTGAAAATAAAAATTACATAGTAGAATCTATCAACTTAGCAAGTATTTCTCAAGTACCAGAAAATGCAGATGTTTTGATTATTGCAGGTCCTCAAAGAGAATTTTTAGAAGCAGAAGTTACTGCTTTACAAGAATATTTAGAGCGAGGTGGCGGTGTATTAATAATGTTAGACCCAAGCACCGACCCAGGATTAAATGATTTATTTGCAGAGTGGGGTGTATTAGTTGACGATCGCCTGGCAATAGATAACCCAGAAATTGGTAGATTAGTAGGTCTTGACCCCTGGGTGGTATTAGTTACCCGCTACTCCGAACATCCTATTACTCAAGATTTTGGTAATGGTATTTCATTATATCCTTTTGCTCGACCTATCGAAAGTGAGGCTATAGATGGGATAGAAGAAAGTCCTTTAATTTGGACTAATGACCAAAGTTGGGCAGAAACAGATTTAAGCGGTCGGTTATTGTTTAATGAAGGTCGCGATCGCCTTGGACCATTATCTTTAGGTGTAGCTTTGACTCGTTCTTCTACTGGGGAAAAAAGTAATGAAACAGAATTAGAAATTACTCCTATTCCGCCACTTCCTGGTCAACCACCTAATGAACCTGCGACAACTTCTACTTCAGAATTAGAAGTAGAAAAAGAGACAACTTCAGCAGAGGTTATTCCGCCACTTCCTGGTCAACCGCCAGATGAATTAGATTCTAATAAAATAGAGGCAAAATCTGAAAATAGATCGGGAGAAGCACGTTTAGTAGTGTTAGGAAATTCTCAATTTGCCACAAATGGTTGGTTTCAACAACAACTGAATGGAGATGTTTTTCTTAATTCTGTTTCTTGGTTAAGTAAACCAGAACAACAAACACTTTCTATTAGTCCGAAAAAAACTACGAATCGTCGTATTGCAATGACTTTAGTACAAGCTAGATTTTTAAGTTGGACAGCAATTATAATTCTGCCACTTTTCGGTTTTGTAATAGGTGGAATTCTTTGGTGGCAACGACGTTAATGAAGTTAGAAGTCATAAGTCATAAGTCATAAGTTATTTTTTTATTAGGTGATTTCTGAAGTTAGAATTTAGTAGAATTGTTGATACATTATATTTCGGGCAAATGATGTACAGAATAGTATGGGAATCTTGCCCGTTAGAGGCGTACTTCATAACAACGGGAAGCGCTGTATTAGGTGTGAGGTGAATTATTAATTAGGGTCTGCTGACAAAAATTGGTTGGTAGGGGTAGGACACGGAGACACACCAGACGCGGAGACGTAGAGATGGGGAGAATAGGCGACGGTTTCGGCCATTTTATGTGAATAAATTTTCTGGAATTTCAGCAGCAAATTTTCGTATTTTGAGGCCAATAAGAGCCAATAACTAGGAGATAAATTGAAGATAAAAAGCTCT
>JASJEE010000348.1 GCA_030064835.1 Microcoleaceae cyanobacterium MO_207.B10
CTGCAAAATCAGTAGACGCAATTATTACCGATCCCCCATATTTTGATTTTGTTCATTACAGTGAGTTGAGCGACTTCTTTTTTGCCTGGTTATCTCCTCTTCTCAAAGATAGTTACCCGGAGTTCAGTAAATGTGACTCATCAGATAGAGGTGAAGTTCAAGATAAAGACTCTCATGTATTTGCCAGACAACTTGGTGCAGTTTTTTCTGAGTGTCGGCGCGTACTTAAGGATGATGGAGTCTTGATATTCAGTTTCCATCATTCCAAGGTAGAGGGGTGGGCAGCTATTTGTAAAGCTATTACAATCGCTGGAATGGTTGTTGTTGCTGCACATCCAGTTCATGGTGAGTTACGCGCAGCAACTCCGAAGAAAACAACGAAAGCTCCTATTAGTATTGATGCCATTTTGATTTGTAAGAAGTATTCTTCATTTGATTTTTATCTAGATGAACAGACTATAATTAGTAAAACTAAAACTTTAGCAAAACAACTTGAAGATGCTGGAATGTCAATTTCCGCAGGCGATCGTTTTGTGATTCTTGCCTCGCAGATGTTAATACCTTTGTCTCAACAAACAAGAGATTTTAATTCTGTTTGTAGCTTGTTAGAAAAAGTACATCAAGCATTCCAAAGTTATTGCTAATTTATATAAGACTTACACAGGTGAAATCAGAAACCCGGTTTCTCCAACAAACCGGGTTTTTTCGGGTAATTCCTGTTATATCATGTCCGATTAAATAGTTACAATTCAAGTTTGTAGTATAGCTCTCAGCCCGAACTACAGATAGGGGTAAACCCCTACTACGAAAAAAAAATTTTTTATCACTGATTATTCGGACATAATATTATATTTTGCTGAACTTTTTATTGAAAGTATTTTTAACATCCAAAACTAATTCATACCCCAAATAACTAATCACTAATACCAAACAAATAGGAGTTAATAAATAGCCAAAACTAGCATAAAAAGTTAAAGGCGATCGCTTGTCAATTTTTCCAGAAATAGTACCTGTTAAACCTACATCTAAACTTTGTTGAATTTCTCCATAAGGATTAATAATTTGAGAAATTCCAGAACTAGCAGCGCGGACTACCCAAGGTCGATGTTCAATAGCACGAGTGGGTGCCATTGCTGAGTGTTGAAGATGTTGTATTTCTGACCATCCCATTTCATCGTAAGTAGGAACTGTTAATATTTCTGCACCGTTACGAACTAGATTTAGAAAAACATGAGAAAAATCCATATCGTAACAAATAGCAATGCCAATTTTTCCGATTTCTGTATCAAAAACTGGAAAGGTTTTTCCTGGAGTTCCATCATCAAAAAATTGCACTGGATTATTTTTGTAATAGCTCCCTATTTTTTCTCCGGTGGGCGATAAAAGTAAAGCAGTATTGTAGAAATTTTTGGAAGAATTTGGTACTTTTTCTTGACCGCCTACTATTAAATAAGTTTGAGTATCAATGGCGATTTGAGATAATTTTTTAAATAGTTTTGTATCTGGATCGATATATTCAAATAGTGAATATTCTGGCCAGACTATTAATTTTACTTTTCCTGATAGTTCCTGAGATAATTGTCGATTTTCTAGCAAGTTACTTGCTTCTGTTTGAATTGCTCCTACTGGAATTTTACCTAAAGTTTGAGTAGGAATTTGAGCAAAACCCCAACCATGAATTATACCGATTATTACGAGGAAAATTCCTACTGGTAATAGACGTTTATTAAGTTGATTTTTACCAATAAGTAAATAACAAATACAACAGTTAACCGCGATAATTAAAGCTGATATTCCATAAACTCCCAAAATGGAACTAAATTGTAGAAAAGGTAAATTTTTTGCCTGGGAAAAACCAGGAGTTATCCAAGCAAATTTGAGAAACCAACATTCAGAACGAAAATATTCTATACCTATCCAAATAAAGGGAGCGGTGATGAGAGAAGTTACTATTCCCCATCTCTGTTTAAGCAGAAATAAAGTTAATGTAAAAATAGCAGGAAATAAAGCTAATATTGCCCACAAAATAATTGTAAACCAAGGAAAAATATTCCACATCCAGTGCAATGTGAAACTATACACTAAACAGCCGAAGACAAATCCGATTGCCCTAGCTTGCCAAGAATTTTTAGCGGTTAAAGTTACAAATAATAGAGGTGTGAAAGCGACAAATGCTAGAGGGTAAATATTATAGGGAGGAAAACAAAAAGCAAATATCACTGCGGATATTATTGGTGCTATTAGTTGTACTTGCGAATGTGAAAATTTGATTTTTATAGAGTTATATCTAATGAAATTAGTTAGAAATTTATTAGTCATAATCACTGTTTTAAAATTAGTTATTCCACCAATTACCAAAAACAAAAATAATTCTCTATTTCACCAATACTTCAGTTATTAACTAATCATAATTGTTGGGTGATTTTTTGAAATATTCGTTTGTATTAAACCCAGATATCTTATCTCTAAAAAACCTAATCCATACGGATATTATATGCAACTTCCCTACTGATATGAAGATGATATTAGTTATATATAGCAATCCTAAATAGGTTGCGGGTAATTAAAAAGTAAATAAAAAAGTTAAAACTCTCACCTGTTCCCTGTTCCCTATTCCTTGTTACTTAAAAAGCAGTAAGATTTTTGCCACGAATAAAATAGGATTGCTATAGTCATTTAATTTAAGAATGAAAAACTTTTTCGGCTAAAATCCTTTTATAGCAAGAAACACTTGTCTCAATCTAAAGTGAAACGACTATAATTCCACTTTATTTTTCTAATGAAATAGTTATTATCAGGCTTGCTGATTGACTTTCAAAACCTTTATCTGTAAATCTTTTAGGATTTTTGAAGTAAAAAAAGGTGCAATATTTTCGATCTAAAAAGCTAAAACAGTTAGCCTTTTAAGTAGATTAAGGATAGAAAAATAAAGGGATATTTCTTCCTAAATCTCGATACTTAAACAAAATAGAACTAAAAAATAGGCTCAAATATAGCTAGACGGAAAGATGCTTTAAGGTTAAAAAAGTATCAATCCTTAAACTGACTTTGAGCTATTTTTCTACCAGAAAATGTCTAAGTACTACTAACTCTTCTGAATTCTAAATTCTGAATTCTAAATTCTGAATTATTCTCCACTAATATGAATTACTAATTCTCGGCAATGACTACGTTGGCGATGTTCCCAAACATAAATTCCTTGCCAAGTACCTAATACTAATCTGCCATTATTAATAGGAATTTGTTCGGAAGTATGGGTTAAAACACTGCGAATATGAGCTGGCATATCATCAGGCCCTTCTGCACTATGAATATAATGATAACCTTCTGGTACTAATTTAGAAATAAAATTTTCTAAGTCAACTAATACATCTGGATCGGCATTTTCTTGAATTATTAAACTGGCAGAAGTATGGCGTAAAAATAGATTGCATAAACCTGTTTTTATACCTGATTTGGCTACAGCTTCTTGAACTTTAGAAGTAATTCTGGATAAAGATTTACCAGAAGTATTAATTTGCAGTAATTGTTGATAGTGAGTCATTTGAGTTATTAGTTATCAGTTATCAGTACGTCTATAGAATAGGGAGGCTTGAAATACTCAAGTTGATTATTTGGTGTTGGTGAATTCGTGTATGATATTAATCTTAATTATTTAGGAGTCAGGAGTCAGGAGTCAGGAGTCAGGAGTAAAGAAAGAAGAAGAATAAAGAGTAGTAGAAGGAGAAAGTTTTTTGTTCCCACTCTTATCGGGATAGGATATCATACCTTTATTCACTAACGCCTATTATTTTTATCCCCTTAAAAGGAGAGGTTTGAGACCAATTACCAAAAAAAAAGCTATACTTGGGCTACACTTCAGTTATTAAGTAATTAACATAGGCAACCAGAACTTCTTCCCTAATTATTAGCCAGTTGATGTTAATTATTCTGATTTGTACAAACGTTGCATAACAAAAATGCTAACGTCGCTCCCCCAACAAATCAAATATAGCAAGATTTTTGAGAAATGATATGAGAGCTTATTTTTTGGTCATGTTATTTTTGGTTAACAGTATCTTTATTAAGGTTGATATTTGTTATTACCTAATTACTCAACATTATCCAACATTAAATGGTGAATCACAGGAATTTCAATACCTTCTTCCTGAAAAGCTTGTTTAATCATTGTACCAAGAATTCTCTTCATATCAATGTGTCTTCCTGGTTTAACTTCTGTAGTTATATGAACTAACATTTGATAGTCATAAAATTCTTCTATTCCATCTACTACTGTGCCTTTCATTATCTCTTCTGGATACTTTTCTAGGAGATTTTTTCCTACTCTATCTATAATTTCATAGATTTGATTAATATCACTTTGATAAGGAATTTTCAGAGTAACAACTGAATTACTATGGTGTGAGTGATTAACTACATCTTTAACATCACGATTATGGATAATGTGATGTTTATCTTCATAATTAATCCGAGTAGTTCTTAATTCTATTCCTGTTACAAAACCATAAACACCATTTATTTCTACAAAGTCTCCTACTAAGTAATAATTTTCAAACAAAATAAAGAAACCTGCAACTATATCTTCAATTAGACTTTTAGCACCCATCCCCACTGTTAAACCGAGAATACCTACACCTGCTAAAATTGGAGTCGGGTCAATTTCAATAATATAAAGAATAGCAATACCTGCACCAAAGTAAATAAAGTATTTGATAAAGCTTTTAAATAAAGGTAGAAATGTCTTGCGTCTTTGTTGGGATAAATTACTTGAATCGTTATTATCAAGTAGTAATTTTTCTAGTACAAGTTTAGCAATTTCTTCAACAACACGAGTAATAAATATAATTCCTATTATTTGAATTAATAGGGGTCCATAAGTAGCTAATCTGGCAATAAAATCAAGTTGCTGAATTACTAAAGTAGCTGTAACAATATAGATTGCATATTCAATACATCGCTTTGCCAGAGGAATTAAATGACGGAAATTATCGTAGATGCGCAAGATAAAAATATTTTTTTGCTCGGAATATTTATTGCTCAGAGCATCAATAGTATCAATTACGGCTGTACCTGCTTTAACAAATAGTAATCCAGCGATTATAATTATATAAATTCGTAAACCTATATACAAATATTGGATTATTATTGTTGGTAATTGGAGAAATTGGGCGGATATAGTAATGGAAAGTAGCCAGATAATCTTATCCAGATTTTCTTTTAAGAACTTAAATAAATTTTCAATAGTTTCATCATTAGCAGTGAGTGTTTCAAAATTATCTGCTTGCTCTTTCAACCAATTTATGAATTTATCTATGTATGGGATAATCCAGCTAGTTAATATTAATAAGCTCAGACTTTTGATAACTCCAATTCCTATTTCTATCCAGTAATCTGGGGAAATATTTTGAATCAGAGACTGTTTGTATTCTATTAAGTCTTTTCCTTGATATATTAGCCATCCATTAAATGCTGCCACTACTAAACATAATAGTAGAGAACTTATAGTTATTAATATCTGCAAATTTTGGTAGATAAGTTGAACATTTTTTTCTTTTGCTTTAATTGAGGCAACTTTAAGTAACTGTTTATATATCCTAGTAACAAAAAATCTGATTGCCACAAAGATAATTATGATGAATCCGATTTCAGCTCCAGTTACAATCAAGTTGTTCATACTTATGTTCATGTTTATTTAATATTTCGAGATATATTGCAATTGAATGATTATTATTTAATTGTATAGTTAATAGTGATTAAATAGGTAGGTGCAAATAAACTTAATTATGTAACATAATGTAAATTATTCAAAGTCCTTGAAATTGATTTACTCTACTAGATTAGAGTCCTTGATGAAATAGTAAAATTTAATTATATTTGGTTACTTATTGTAAATAATCTAAACAGCTTGAGCGATCGCTTCACTACTATTTTTATCTAATTTTTAAGATTTACGGGGTGCTTGTAGGGGTTATCTGAGAAATTTCCAATCACTATCAAAAAATTATATTGGAGGTAATATTTGATGATAACTATAATCTTGAATTCCTGCTAAGAATAATTTTGATTCGGCAAAACCTTCTCTAACTAATGAGCAAAAAATCAGGTCTCAAGCCTCCCCTTTTAAGGGGATCAAAAAAATCAACTTCAGTATTTCAAGCCTCTGGGTTTAGCCAGAGGTACTGTTAACTGTTAACTGTTAACTGTTAACTGTTAACTGTTAACTGATAACTGAAATGGCACAACAGGTACTTCTAAACGCAAAGCTTCAGCAAAGGTACTATATCCTGGTTTCAAAATAAACTTACTATAATATTGCCATTAAATCTATAGGGTAAATATTTGGCAAATTTACATTTATTTTTTCTAATGATTTCCTGACATTGATTAGATTAGGAAGTTCAGAAATATAGCGTTTATCAAGCTTATGAGGTACACCTATCTTTAATTTCTTTTCTATTCCTTATTTCGCTGTGCCCTAAAACCTAGAATTTTGTACATCACCAGCATTAGAATTGCTATATTACTATCAAATATAACAAATTGCCAGTCAGGAAAACGAGAAATATTTTAATCATAAATTTCGACTCAACCCAAAGCACCAAAAGTCAGTAAAACTATTTTTTATTTGTCTGTCTGAATGCCAAACTTGGCTGGAATTTTCTCTGGTTGATAAGGTGAAGTTACGACAGTTAAAGCAACATCTAAGAGACTGTTTGTAAAACAAGTATTAAGAGAGCTTAGAGTGACTTAAATCTAAAAGAGGTAAGACTTCAAAAGGTTAAAATCTGGTAAATATCCAGAGGTGGAAAGGTACATACTATTCCTAGATTTTTAAGTAACAAATAGTTGTCTTGATTTCTTATTACCTGTTCCCTGTTCCCTATCTCATTTTTATATTTCCTGATACATTCAATCTCTAATTTACTAAGAATATCCTACTAAAATAATTATGACTGGCTAAAAAAGTTATAGCCGTGAAAACTAGGGGATAGGTTAGTGGTAAATATTTTCACTGTTAATTTTTCTGGCGTTGCTAAATCAAGGTATGAAAATAAAAATTGAGCAATCTCAAATATTTCTTATTCAAGAGTTTAGCAACTACTAAAAAATACAAATCATACCCAAAATCACGAACGCCATTTTTCTGTATTTTCTCCTGACATTTATGATTTGTTAACTCAATTAAAGTAAGCATTTAGCCGTCAGCTAGCCTCTTGCCTCCTGCGGAGGAGCTGCGCTAACAGAGGAGCTTTCCTTTCCTGCGGAATGCTACGCAAACGCTATCAGCTTTGAAGACAAATCTATAATTTCCAGCCATAAATATATAAGGAAAATAAATTCATTGTTTATCCTTCATTATGAGAGGCTTTAAACCTTAATTATTCGTTAATTGGATAGTTACAAGTAATTATTGTAAATATTCTACAACTGCTTGAGCGATCGCTTCAGTACCATTTTTATCTAATTTTTCAGATTTACGAGGTGGTTTTAGGGGTTGTCTGAGAAATTCCCAATCACCATCAAAAAATTCTGTTGGAGGTAAAATTTGATGATAACTATAATCTTGAATTCCTTCTAATAATAACTTTGATTCGGCAAAACCTTCTCTGACTAATGACACAATAGGTGTCTCTAAACGCAAAGCTTCAGCAAAGGTACTATATCCTGGTTTAGAAATAATCCTGCCACAAATAGGCATCAAATCTACAGGGCGAATATGTGCTAAATTTTTATCTATTTTTTCAGCTTCTTTTCTGACATTTATTAGATTGGGAAGTTCGGGAATGTTACTATCAAATGTAATAAATTGCCAGTCAGGAAAACGAGAAAGATTTTGATAAGGAATCTGGTCTAAACCTAAACCGCCAAAAGTAAGTAAAACTGTTTTTTCTTTGTCTGCATGAATATCAAATTTTGCTTGAATTTCTTGTGGTTGATAATGTGGAGTTCCCCCAGTTAAACCAACATCTAAAATGTTAGGAAAAGCCCCCATAGGTTCATGGAGTGGAAGGCGAAATAAACGGTCACATTCAGAAAAACATTCTCCTATCCAATCAGCAATTTCTATAAATTCACCACCCCAAGGACGATAAATAAAATCCCAACCAAAATTACTCATCATCCAACCAGGAATATCAGCAGCTTGAGCAATTTTAGCAGCAATTGGCGGAATATCTGCTAATAATAAATCTACTCGATTTTGCTTAATAAAATTTACTTCTCCAGCAATAATTGACAGTTCTTTGTGTCGAATTTCCTGTAATTTTTCTAGGGTAGTTTGTTTATCCATCGTGATACTATCTGATTGAATAACTCCCACATCAAAAGCACGGGGACGATAAATAAAATCACCAGAAATATAAGATTCTAATAACCAACGCGGAGCAGTTGTCACCATAATTAATAGTACATCTGGACAAAGTTTTTGTACTAAATTAGCAACAGATGCTACACGGACTGCATGACCAAATCCATGATTGGTAATGGCAATATATAAGGTGGGTCGAGACATAGGATTTATTATCTAATTAAATACTGATACTATCTTAATAGGATTTGTCAAAAAAATAGATAGTAAAATGAAATTGGTATGATAATACTAAAAACTCCAAATTTTTAATTATAATTTAGCTGCTGCCCTAGAATCTTGTTCCGAACATCCCATAGGAGAAGCTATTGTCCAAACAGCAATTAGAAAAAATATTCAATGGCGATCGGCAACTAATGTCGCTGCCAAAACTGGCGCAGGAATTACGGGAGTTGTCGATAGTCAAATTATTTTAGTAGG
>JASJEE010000349.1 GCA_030064835.1 Microcoleaceae cyanobacterium MO_207.B10
TTGTCTTCTCCAGGGCCACCTAATACAGTATCATCTCCTTTTCCACCTTTGATGTCATCATCATCATCTCCACCAAAGAGTAAGTCCTTTCCATCATCACCTTTAATCTTGTCTTCTCCAGGGCCACCTAATACAGTATCATCTCCCTTCTCACCTTTGAGGTCGTCATCTCCTTCTCCACCATCAATGAAGTCATTACCGTCTTTACCTTTGATATCGTCATCCCCTAAGCGACCGCTCAGAATGTCATTTTCGTTTGTACCTTTGATGTTATCGTTTCTGTTTAAACCAAGGATTTGAGCCATGTTTTTTCTCCGTTTGATAAGTTTTAATTTTAGTTTTTTTTCGACAGTGATATAATCTCAATCCTAGCAAATAAAATTGTCAAGATGTAGATTAAGTTCTATTAAAAAGAGTTTCTGCTTTTTTATTCCCTAATAATTAGAAATTTTCCTAGTTTATGATCATCAATTATCCCATTATTACTTATGAGGTTAGGTACTGATAATATATATTAGGAAAGCTTCATAGCAGATTTGTTTCTAAACTAACTGCACCCTTAAATTTACTTTGTCTATATCATCTTACCCAGACTTCTTAAAAATTACAACTATTTTGATTGAACTTCATAGTTTTATATTAAGTAATATTTTTACTGAAATAAATTTTAGTTAGACGTAAATTAAAAATTTTTGTTCCTCCTGTTCCTATTTAAAATTAACCTTAAGTATATTCACTAACATCTTAAGTATTAACACTAATTAACATAAAAATCAAAGACTTAAAAAAATCAACTGGACAGGAGGAAGAAAATTCATCGCTTGAGAGGAAACAATGCTTTGGCTGTTGCAAAGCTATTGATTTATTAATGAAAATGGGCTGAATAATGCTTTTGATTTTTGAATTCGGGAAAGTAGTTGACTTCGTACATCTATTGTGATATTGTGCCTCGATATTATTTTTTCATCAAAACTAAATCTGCTTTCATTCATAAGTTTTTCATCAGTTTTGTTGTACATAAATGCTAAGTTATAGGTGGAAAGTAGAATCAGTAATTTGTGGATACATTCAAATTTATCATATCTGAGCTTGTGGTTGGTATACAAAAAAATTATAGTAAGTAGGTTGGCATTAAAAATTATAGGTGAGTATTCAGCTATTAGCGGTCAGCTAAAAATTCAAGGGTTTAATTCCCCGACTATATTTGAAAAATTAGTGTTGCGTTTTAATGGGGTACTAGTCCCGCCATTATATACCTTTAAAAACTAATTGCTGAAGTGCTGAAATGCTGAGTGCTATTTTAAAAAGTATAGGTAAGTATTCCGGAGGAAATGCTTACAATTATAGCTATGATAACCCAAAATGTAAGAGGTCTTTGAGCAACTTTATTTTTTTGTTACATAGTTTTTTTTGCACATTTATACTTAATACTTTTATTGATAAGTGAATGATATATGGAAGAATTAAAGGTAAAAGTTCGTAAAGCGTTAATTCCAGCAGCAGGTTTTGGCACAAGAATGTTTCCAGCAACTAAGGTTATAAAAAAAGAATTATTTCCGATTATTGATAAAGATGGTAGAGCTAAACCGATAATTCAAGTAATTGTTGAAGAAGCGATAAGTGGTGGTATAGAAGAAGTAGGAATTGTCGTGCAAGAAAGTGATAAAACTCCGTTCCGCTTAAGCGATCGCCAAGTTTTTTCTGATTTTTTCCAAGCTATCCCTAGTTATTATGATAAACTTTCACCAGAGAAACAAAAATATTGTCAATATTTACAAGATTTAGGTAGTAAAATTACTTTTTTGAGTCAGGAAGAACAAGCAGGTTACGGTCATGCAGTTTTCTGTGCTAAAGAATGGGTAGGAGAGGAACCTTTTTTATTGTTACTAGGAGACCATATTTATCATTCTGAAGTGGAAAATTCTTGTACTACTCAAATTTTGCAAGTCTACGAACAGACAAATAAAAGTGTAATTGGTGTAAGAATTATACCTGGAACAGAAATACATCATTATGGTTGTATCAGTGGCAGTTTAACTACAGATGGAGTTATCAAAGTAGATAGAATCTATGAAAAACCTGAACTAAATTATGCCAGACAAAAACTTCATGTGGCAGGAATGAAAGAGGATGAATTTTTGGCAGTTTTTGGGATGTATGTATTGACTGCAAAAATATTTGATTACTTAGAAGAGAATATTAAACAAAATGCTAGAGAAAAAGGGGAATTTCAACTCACATCTTGTTTGGATAAGTTGCAAAAATCAGAAGGAATGACTGGGTATTTAGTAAAAGGGCGATGCTTTGACATCGGAATGCCAGATGTTTATCGTCAGACAATAATTGATTTTTGTAATACTTAAGAGTATGATTGTAGAGAAAAATCAGGAAATTTAGTAAAGAGCGATTTTGGTAGTCTTTAGTAGATAAAATACTCTACTAGAGGCATTGATATTATATAAGTATTATATAGCAACAAAAGAGTATGGATTTTTACATTGTAGATGTATTTGCAGAAACTAAATATGCTGGTAATCAACTGGCTGTATTTTATGGAGCTGAAGTAGCTCATCTTTCTGATGATGAAATGTTGCAAATTGCTAGAGAGATGAATTATTCAGAAACTACTTTTATTCTTTCTCCCGAACAACGTGATGGTGGTTATGATGTGCGGATATTTACTCCTGCTAAAGAATTGCCTTTTGCAGGACACCCAACATTGGGAACTGCCTATATTATTCAACGAGAAATTATTAAAAATTCGGTTGAAAGAGTAGTTTTAAATCTGGGGGTAGGGCAAATTCCTGTGAGTTGGAAAGGTGAGGTTTTATGGATGCGTCAGAATCTGCCGATATTTGGTCAAATACATCAAATTCAAACTTTGACAGAGGTATTAAATCTAGAGGTAAATGATATTGATAGAAGGTTTCTAATTCAGGAAGTTTCGACAGGGATACCTTTTGTAATTGTGCCGTTAAAAAGTCTAGCAGCATTGAAAAAAGCAAAGGTTAATTTGGATAAATATTATCAGTTTATTCAGATAGCTAAGGCGACAGAGATTTTAATATTTTGCTCAGAAACATATAATAGTATTAATGATGTAAGTGTGAGAATGTTTGCTCCATATTTAGGAATTGTTGAAGATCCGGCGACTGGTAGTGCAAATGGTTGTTTGGCGGGATATTTGGCAGAGTATAATTATTTTAGTGAGCCAAAAGTTGATGTGCGAGTAGAGCAGGGTTATGAGATTAATCGACCTTCTTTGTTGTTCTTAAAAGCTGAGAAAAAAGCAGAGGAAATAGAGGTATTTGTAGGTGGAAATGTTGTGATGATTGCTAAGGGAACATTTGTTAGTTGAAAGATGGAAAATACGACAATATTTTTTTTAAAAGATGCAGGGATAATTAGGAGGAAGAATAAAACCAAGCAATAAATCTGTAAAGCTGAGTAGGTTAATGTGAACAAACCTACTTAATACCAATGATTTTTAGCTTTTGCTCTTCCCTATTATCTAAATTTAGACTAAATTCAAAAAAGGTAGTTATTACTTTGTGATTTATAACTACAGTGTACGAGCTTGAGATAATACCAATTTGATAAATCTTTGCTACAAATATCTAGGGTAATTTTTAGGAGTCAGGAGTCGTAGGGGCGATTTCCGTTCCGGAATGCTCCTAATTACGCGAATTGCCCGTACAGGATTCGCATGGGAATGGCTTTAATACCATTTTTTAGGCCGTAAATCATCTTTTTTCTCAAAATGACATCTCTGATAAAATCTTTTTATCGCCCTTACTATTGGTAACTTTCTTTTTTCAAAATGGTATAAGAACATTTTTATTATGGCTAATTAATGAGACTTAATATTACAGAGGAACTAAGTTATCAGCTATTGCTTTTGGTGCGCTTTCAACGCTATTTTTGAACTAAAATAAACCTTATTACAAAAGTCAGCTTCCTTGACCTTAAAGTCTATATTAATTTGAAGCTTGTCCTAAAAAAAAGGGGAATTTGATTGCTGTTTGCGTAGCATTCCGCAGGAATAACTGGCAGCAAGCTAGGTAAATGTTTGTACTATTTATCCATTAAGTTGCGCTTAATATAAACATGAGAATAGTCAGTGCAATAAGGTTTGAGCAACAATTATTAAGCGCATTGTTACAGAGAAATGATATTACAATAAAATCATACCAAATTCAATAAAGCCATGCCCTCACGGAGGGGAATAATTGTTATATCATGTCTCTTTGAATAACCACAATAAAAAATTTAAGGAGTAGGCAGTAGGGAGCAGGGAGTAGAAGGAAATTTACCAAATATTCTCGCGCTTTAGAGAATAACCTTTTTATTATGGCGATCTTAATGAGACTTGATATTACAGTAAAATACGGACACGAAAGGAGTGGAATATTTACACTTATTCTATTAATACCTAAAACCTACCACCTAAAACCTACAACCAAGGAATGTAGCAATATTTTCTGAAAATCGTATTAGTATAAATCATTTAACCAGGAGATAATAAAAATTATGAGTCAATGTCTAAATCCTGACTGTCTAAATCAGAATCCACCCAAGACAAAATTCTGTCAAAAATGCGGGTCAAAATTGCTTTTAGCAGAACGTTATCGAGCTGTAAAAATTATCGGTCAAGGTGGTTTTGGCAGAACTTTTAAAGCAGTGGATGAGTTTAAACCATCCCAACCTTATTGTGTAATTAAGCAATTTTTTCCTCAAGCTCAAGGCACGCAAAATGTGGAAAAAGCAGCAGAATTATTTGCCCAGGAAGCAGTTAGATTAGAAAGTTTAGGTAAACATTCTCAAATTCCAGAATTATTGGCATTTTTTACTCAAGATAACCGTCAATATTTAATTCAAGAATTTATTGAGGGAGAAAATTTGCAACAGGAGTTAGAAAAAGTAGGGGCTTTTAATGAAGCTCAAATTTTGCAGTTATTAAATGATTTATTGCCAGTATTAAAATTTATTCATTCTCAAAAAGTGATTCATCGGGATATTAAACCGGAGAATATTATTAGACGACCTAATTCTGGTTCTGGGAAAAAAAGTGAATTAGTATTAGTAGATTTTGGGGCGGCTAAATATGTAAGTCCCAATCCTTTATCGGTGACAGGAACGGTTATTGGATCTACTGGATATGCTGCCCCAGAACAAGCAGTTGGGAAGGCAATTTTTGCTAGTGATATCTATAGTTTTGGTGTAACTTGTATTCATTTGTTGACTCAAGTTTTACCATTTGAATTGTTTGATGTGAGTGAAAATGATTGGGTTTGGCGAGATTTTTTAACTGCTCCTATAAGTGATAATTTAGGTAAGGTATTAGATAGGATGATTGTGGGAGCAACTAAAAGAAGGTTTCAGTCAGTGGAAGAAATTTTGGCAGTTATCCAACCTGATGTTGTTGATGTTTTACCAGTCCAAGAACAGATAAGTAATGTTTCTCCATCTCTATCTATTCGGGAAGTAGATTTAAGTTCAGAAGTGGGAGTAACTTATCATAAGTTACGTGATTTTTTGGCTAATCAAAAGTGGCAGGAAGCAGATAGAGAAACGACAAAGTTAATGTTTAAAATAACTCATTCAGAAAGTAAAGGGAGATTAAGTATTAGTTCAATTAATAATTTTCCATGCACTGATTTAGAGACTATTAATAAACTGTGGGTAAAATATTCAAATGGTAAATTTGGCTTTTCTGTACAAAGAGAAATTTGGGAAAGTTTTGGCAGTCAAAATTTTTATTTAACTTTTTATTTAACTGTTGAGAAATTCGGCGATCGCTTAGGTTGGCATTCAATTATAGGTTGGACTAACTATGATAATTTGATATTTGATTTAGAGAAGGCACCGAAAGGTCACTTACCTGCTATGTTTGCTATGAGTGGCAGTTGGGTATGGTTTATGGAGTTAGGAAAATTATTTTTGGCAATGGCAAAAAGACTTCAGAATTGTCAAATATAAAAGATAAGTATTTATGGCAATCATAGATAATTTGTAAAAAATCTAAAAATACATAGAAACTCTAAAATTATCAACTTTGTTTCCTTTTACCAGTTAAAATTTCCCCTAATACCAAGATATCTTTATACCTAACTCAAATATCATATTAGTCGATAACTTTATAGCAGTTTTCATAAAAGTAGACTACATAATATAAGAGATAAAATTTAAGTAAAAATGTAGCCTAATTCCTGCTACTGACTACTGACTACTCATTCCACCCTCGGATTTTTTTATCTACCTAAGTGAAAATCGCTATAATATCGAGTTGTTGAAGATTGCAATTTCTCTAGTTAACATTAAAATCTCAGCCTAATCAAAAAAAGATGATGACTAAACCTTTAATTATTGCCCATCGAGGTGCATCTAGCTTAGTTAAATTTGAAAATACTTTAGCATCTTTTGAAAAAGCCATTGAAATAGGTATACAAATGGCAGAATTTGATGTGAGAAAAACAAAAGATAATTTATTTATCGTCTTTCACGATGAATTAATTAATGGAATTAAAATTAGAGATTTGACTTATCATGAAGTTTTAGATGTTTCTCACCAAAAAGGTTTTAACGTGCCATTGGTGGAAGATGTACTGAAATTGTGTCAAGGAAAAATTCGGCTTGACATTGAACTGAAAGAAGTAGGATATGAGCAAGAAATAGTTAAGTTAGTGAAACAATATTTGGATTATCAAGATTACGTAATTAAATCTTTTCTTGATGCTGCTATTATTGCAGTAAAACAGATAGATAATCAAATAACTACAGGACTTTTGTTAGGAGTTAGTAGACCTAAAAATATCATCATTACTCGATTATCAGAAATTTTTCCAGAATATAGACTATGGAGAAGTAAAGCTGATTTTGTTGCTCCTAATTATCAGTTATTCAGTTATGGTTTTAGCAGGCGAATGAAATTAATTAAAAGAAATACCTATGTTTGGACAGTTAACGATGAAAAGCTGATGATTGATGTGGTGAAAAAGGGAGCATTTGCGATAATTACTGACAAACCGGATTTAGCTTTAAAATTATTTAGCCTTTCAGTCAAAAATAATCAGTAATATATAAAGTCATACAGAATTTATAAAAAAAATTCCCAGACAAATAAAAATTCTAAAAATCTTACTTATACCTATTTCCCGAAAAACGAAAATTTTCCCTAATTATATTAGATAATCTAGGAGTAAAAAAATTAGCTCCATAGCCAAACTAAGTAAGGTAAGAATTTATGCTGTGGTTTTTGTTAGCAATTTCAGTAGCTTTTCTTCAATCTGTTAAAGATGTTTATAACAAAACACAACTACAGAATTTTGATGAGTATATTATTGGGTGCAGTCTGACATTTTTTACTGCTTTATTTTTAAGCCCCCTATTATTTTTTATTGAGATTCCTCAAGTGGGAAAAAAATTTTGGCTAGCTCTATTGCTCAGTGGATGTTTAAACGCAATTGCCTTTACAATTTATCTCAGAGCTATCAAGATTTCTGATTTATCAATTATTGCCCCCATTACAACTTTTACTCCTTTATTTTTATTAATCACTTCACCATTAATTGTCGGGGAATTTCCTAACCCAATTGGTGTAATAGGAGTATTATTCATTGTAATTGGTTCATATCTGTTAAATATCAAAGAAAAACATCGAGGATATCTTGCCCCTTTTCAGGCAATATTCACGGATAAAGGTTCCCGACTAGCTTTATTAGTCGCTTTTATTTGGAGTCTCACAAGTAATTTTGATAAAGTAGGTGTGCAAAATTCTTCACCTTTTTTTTGGGGAATTTCAATATTTTTTACTATATCAGTTTTGCTTTTACCGATGGTTTTACAAAAATCCCGTCGGAGTCTATATAAACTGAAAGTAGGAGGATGGAAATTAGTTGTTTATGGTATTATTAATTCCGTGGCTATGGGATGCCAAATGGTAGCTATAAATTTAACTTTGGTTGCTTATGTAATTGCGGTGAAACGAACCAGTGCGTTATTTAGTGTGGTTTTGGGAAAAGTAGTGCTTCAGGAAGAAGGGATTAAAGAACGATTTTTAGGATCAGGAATTATGGTTTTGGGGGTTTTTATAATAACTTTGTCGCAACTATAGCTTAGGAATTCAGATGTGAGAATTTAGGTTTTATACCTGTTTAATAAATGTTTGCTACAAATATTATCAATCTTGGGTATAGGGTGTGGGGTTTAGGGTGTAGTTAAATAATCGGAAAAACTAGAAAAAAAGCTGCTGATCAAAGGAATAAATTTGAACAACTTTATTAATTAGTTAATATTTGAAGTGTTCTCCAGTATAACATTCTTTTTTCACGCATGGTATTACTTACAGCGCTTTTCAAATTGACGAACCACATCCCCATAACCAAAACCCTGTAGGGAGGTTGTATACAACCTCCCTACTGTGGTCTACTGAAATGAAAACCGCTGTAAAAGTGTAGAATATAGCAGTTATCATATTCATTTTTAGAGATTTTTTCCTGGTTCTCTGTTACCTGTTTCCTTTTCCCTAAAAGTGTCTAATATGTCATAACTTAAATCATGTCTGCTTAATTACTGATAAGAAAACTTTCTCTTAATTCTGAATCCTGGTATATTCTTTATTTCCCCTATTCTCTCTGCTGACTTCTGACTCCTTCCTAATTATTTATAACAGTTCATCCGGACATGACATTAAATTATATTGCTATATATCTTCTTTATTCGGCGTTGCTGATGCGTGGGTATGATTTATATTTATTAGCGATCGCGCTCACTATTAA
>JASJEE010000350.1 GCA_030064835.1 Microcoleaceae cyanobacterium MO_207.B10
GAAACAATGAATTTATTTTCCTTTTATTCAATCCAATCCGTTTTAGGGAGAGGTAATTATCAATTATCAATTATTGAAACTTCTACTTTTCTCCTGACTCGTTTCTCCAACAATTCTGACTCCTGAGTCCTGACTCCTTGGTAATTATTTATAAGTATTCAACCGAACATGATATAACAAATATTTATCAAACTGAAAGTAAAGTAAATAAATGACTAGATTTATACTATGACAAAAAAAACTAAACCAGTTAAAATCTTACTCGTTGACGACTCACCAGTAGCTTTAATGATTCTCAAAAGAGTTTTTGCTACATCATCAGAAATTGAAGTTTTGGGAACTGCTAAACATGGTTTAGAAGGATTAGAATTAATTCCCAAACTACAACCAGATGTAATTTGTACAGATTTACACATGAGTTATATGGACGGACTAGAATTTACGAGGGAGGTGATGCAGAAATACCCAAGACCAATTTTAGTAATTAGTAACTCAGTTCAAGACCATGATACCCATAATGTTTTTCAAGTTTTGGAAGCAGGAGCATTAGATGTTTTTCCTAAACCTGAAACTGGATTTACTTCAGATTATGAGCGGATTACAAAAGAATTAATTTATAAGATTAAAATCCTCTCTGGAGTTAAAGTTTTTACTCACCATTCTCGGCAAAAAACTAAGGTACAACACAAACATAAACTAGTACAAAATCAAGAGATTCAGAGAGTCGAAAATACACATACATTTTCCACGAGAAATAGACTAAATAAGTTATCAATAAATTCACATTTAGTATCTCGTCATTCTGTACATAGACATCATCAAGTTTCAAAAATTATTAAACTTGTTGTCATTGGAGCCTCCACAGGAGGTCCTCAAGCCTTAAAAACAATTATTAGCGATTTGCCATCAAATTTTCCTGTACCTATAATTTGTGTTCAACATATTAGTAACGGCTTTTTAAATGGATTAGTCAATTGGTTGGGTTATCAATCTAAACTGCCAGTGAAAATTGCTATATCGGGGGAATTGCCAAAACCAGGAGTGATTTATTTTCCACCAGAAGAACATCATTTAGAATTAAGTAATCTTGGTAAGTTTGTTTGTTCCAAAGCATTACCAATTGGAGGACATCGGCCTTCTATTACTGTCACCTTTAATTCAGTAGCTCTTTTTTATGGCTCATTTGCTGCGGGTATTTTACTGACAGGAATGGGTAGAGATGGAGCCGATGGAATGCTAGCGATCGCTCAAGCAAAAGGATTGACAATTGCTCAGGATGAGGCTACTTCTGTAATATTTGGTATGCCTAAAGAAGCTATAGCTTTGGCAGCTGCTCAACACATTCTACCTATTACTTCTATCTCTCCTTTTCTACAGCATCATATCAACAAAGGTAGATAAATAATAACTTTAATACCATTTTCATTCCTAGATTACTGGGTTATAGGTAATAATTAATTATTACCTAAAAATTCTTGTCTAATTCTAATGCCAAATTCAAATAAGTTTGCCCCCGCCTCCGCGGGAAATAATTACAGTAAAGTAATAACCAAACTGTTAGTAAATTTGGTTTTAGTCTCGCCAGTAAAACTTAAATTATTCCTGAATCAAAAACAAATAGAACAGTTTTACTATCATAAAAAATAAACATTATAAATTATTACTGATAACTGATAACTGAAATAACCAATTAATTTAACAACTTATTAATTACTTGATGTAACTTTTCTCCATCAAAAGGTTTAGTCAAATATTCTGTAGCACCAGCTAGATGTCCTTGAACTTTATCAAAAGAACTATCCCTTGCCGTCAACATCACAATTGGTAATTTTTGAAATTGAGGAATGCTGCGTACTATCCGACAAAGTTCCAAACCATCTATACCAGGCATAGAAACATCTAGTAAAAGAATTGCTACTTGCTCATGGTAAATCATTGACAAAGCATCTACAGCATTATCAGCTACTAATACCCGATATTCTTGTCCCAAAACTTGCTGGACAATTCCTTGCATCACGGTACTATCATCTACTGCCAGGATTGTCTTTTCTATACTATCAGTTACACACATATTATTACCTAAATTTAGTCCCCCTTTGTCCAGAAGTAAACACCTTCAGTATATCTGCTAGATTCTCATAAAATTATAGGTATTAATTTACTCCTTTAATAACTGTAAATCAACTATTACCTGATTTTAGGTTTAACCATTGCTAGTTTATGCTATGATCCGATAATAAAGCAACAGAGTTTTAGAAAAATTAAAGGTCTTAATATATTGAATATTATATCATAAAATAATAGGGCATAATCTTATTTTTGAATTAAGAGAATAAAAGCTTAAACAAGTAAGGTAAATAAAATGCAAGTAAAATCACTAGATCAAGTATTTGCCCCCAAAAGTTACTTTGAGGAAATGGCAGAGTTAGCAGCAGATATATCTGAGGCTCCGATTACATTCATTAGCTTTATGGATTCTAACTACCTTTGGTTAAAATCTCAAACAGGTGTTGAGAAGGAAAATATTTACTACCTAGATTTTGTGGAAGTTATTCTCAGCTATTCAGAAAAAACTCAAACTAAATTAGAGGAAACAGCCCCAAAACAGTTAATCATACCTAATACATTAGCTGACCACAGAACAGCACATCATAAATTAGTCATATCAGAACCTAAAATTAGGTTTTATGCCGGAATTCCGATTAATCTAGAAGGCAAACAAATCGGTCTATTATCAGTAATGGATTATGTTTCGAGAACCTTATCTAATAAATGTCAACAAACCTTAAAAAAACTTAGTATTCAGATTAGTAGCCAAATAAAATTACAACATAATTTATATAGTTTTAGTGCAAAATTAATCAAACAAGAAGAAATAGTTAACAACCATCCAGAAGAAAAAACATTACGTCTGTTAGAAAGAGCCATTGCAGCTAGTAACAATGGCATTGTAATTACTGATAATACTAAACCAGATAATCCAATTATTTACTGCAACCAAGCCTTTGAAAAAATCACAGGATATTCCCGTCAAGAAATTTTGGGAAAAAATTGTAGATTATTACAAGGAAAAGACACTGATCCTGAAGCATTATTTAAAGTGCGTCAAGCCATAAAATCAGAAACTAACTGTTTAGTAGTCTTAAAAAATTATCGCAAAGATGGAACTATTTTCTGGAATGAATTAGCAATATCTCCAGTCAGAGATGATCATGGTCATGTCACCAATTTTATTGGTATTCAAACAGATATCACTCACAATAAACAAGCAGAAGAAGCCTTGCGAGAAAGTGAAGCACGTTATAAATTGCTAACTAATCATTCAACCGACCTAATTTCCAGACAAACCTCTGAAGGTATATATTTGTTTGCTTCCGCTGCTTGTCGTCATCTGCTAGGATACGAACCAGAGGAATTAGTGGGACTATCGATATACAATTTATTCCACCCAGAAGATCGAAAAATATATAAACTCCAAGAGAGCAAACAAACAGAAGGACATACCTTCATTCATCGACTACGCCATAAAAACGGTTCTTATGTCTGGTTTGAAACCACTTCTCAAAAAATCAAAGATCCAGAAACAGGTAAAGTTATAGAATTAGTTGCAGTCTCACGAGACATTACAGAGCGTAAACTTAGTGAAGCAGCTTTGCTAGAAAGAGCGCGTTTGTCATCCCTAGAAGCAGAAGTAGGAGTAGCACTAGGAGAAAGCACTTCTTTAAACGGTCTTCTCAAACGTTGTGCTCAAGTGATAGTCAATGAGCTAGATTTGATTGGTTCAGGTATCTGGACTCTTAATAGTCAAACCAGTAAACTGGAACTACAAGCATTATTCGGTAACAGCTTAGAATTAGACATAGAACATAGACAAGAACTACTCACTCCTAAAACCATCTTAACTGAAACTTTCAACTCACAGCTTAACTCCGATCAGGAAGAGCAACTGCTAACAAACGATTTTGCACTGCTGACTTCAGATAGTCGGGTGATGGGAGTGATGTGTATATGGAGCAACAAGACTCTTACCGAGTCAGCTAGAGATGTACTTACTTGGGTAGCTAATGCGATCGCTACTGCTATTGACCGAGTGAGAACCCAAAAACAACTATTAAGTAACCGAGAAGCCCTACTATTTCGTCTAGCCAGTCAGATCAGAGATTCTCTCGACCTCGACAAAATATTAGGAACTGCCGTTACAGAAATTAGAAACCTCCTACAAATTGACCAATGTTACTTCATTTGGTGTTTACCTACGCAAATTAATAGTATTGCAATTACCCATGAAGCATCTAACCCTGAAATATCAGTTCATAGCCCAGACTATCCTACTGAACAGGTAGAAATGTTATCTGAAAAAATTTGCAATCGTGAGATTATCCGACTTGACAATACTGAAATAGTCAATAAAAATCAGCTCAAAGCAATGCAGATATATTTGCAAGAACAGGGAGTAAAATCTATATTATTGCTACCATTGCAAACTCGTTCTGGTCAACGAGGGGCAGTCATTTGTAGCCAGTATACTAGTCCTCGACCTTGGAGAGATACGGAAGTAGAGTTACTACAAGCAGTAGTAGATCAGTTAGCGATCGCCATTGACCAAGCTGAACTTTACGCTCAAACCCGTGCTGCGGCCTTAGCCGCTCAAACTCAAGCCCATCATCTCAGTGAAGCTTTACAAAATTTACAGCAAAAAGAAGCTCAGTTAATTCAGCAGGAAAAAATGTCATCCCTTGGTCAAACTGTAGCCGGAGTTGCCCACGAAATTAATAATCCTGTTAATTTTATTCACGGGAATCTCACTTATGTTAAAGATTATGTAAGTGACATTATAGAATTATTAAGGCTTTATCAAAAGTATTATCCAGATCATATACCAGAAATTGAGACTAAAACTGAAGAGATCGATTTGGAATTTTTAATGGCAGATTTACCCAAAATTTTATCTTCAATGGAGATGGGAACCGAACGTATCCGTCAAATTGTCATTTCTTTAAGAAACTTTTCTCGTCTAGACGAATCAGAAAAGAAAATTGTCAATATCCATGAAGGTATAGACAGTACCTTGCTAATTTTACATAACCGAATTAAGTCAAAGGGGAAAGGTTCAGGCATTGAAATTATTAAAGAGTACGGTAACTTACCTAAGTTAGAGTGCTATCCAGGACAACTAAATCAAGTATTTATGAATATTATTGGTAATGCTATTGATGCTCTTGAAGGTCAACCAGAACCAAGAAGAATTAGAATTACTACTGAAGTATCCCCCGATGAAGCAAAAGGCTCAGAGAGTAAGTACGAAGACCGCAATTTATCCAAGCCTAATGTCCAATATGCTGCGATCATAGTCAAAGATAATGGCCCAGGAATGGCAGAAAGTTTAGTAAATAGAGTTTTTGATCCTTTCTTTACGACAAAGCCAGTCGGAAAAGGGACTGGGCTTGGTCTTTCGATCAGTTACCAAATTATAGTGGACAAACACGGTGGACTTTTGAACTGTAGTTCAGAAACAGGACAGGGTACAGAATTTAGGATTCAAATCCCCATTAAAGCACCTAAAACTCTCAAGTCAATTATTTAAACTCTTTCAGTTTCTGTGTCTGTATCTCCCACCTAAATAGCATCAAAGTCCATAAGCCATCACCAGAACAAACTTTAAAATTATTCAAAAAAATTATTCAAAAAAATCCTTGACAAATTTCTAGATATAAGTGTTATTATATTAAATGTTGACGCAATGGGGCGTCGCCAAGTGGTAAGGCAGCGGGTTTTGGTCCCGCCATTCGGAGGTTCGAATCCTTCCGCCCCAGTTATCTAAAACATAATATTTATTCTTATCTCAAGGTTGGCACAAAATCCGCGCTGTAGTTTCTAATTCAGCATTGTCTGGGAATGCCAATCAATCTTGATATTTTATACACAATATGATACTCGCTATCTACGACCTACAACCTAATACCTAGAAATTTATTTGTAGGAAAAATTTATTAAATTGGTATAACTTTTAAGCAGGGTACTTCACCAGGTTAAACTTAAAAGATTTTAAGGTTCTACTCTTAACAGCTTTCCCTGATTATCTGTGCGATAAACCCAAGAATCACTCCCATTTGATAATACAATACGCCAGCCTTCTACTAACATTTGGGCACACAATTCATCACTATTAGGAAGTCCTAAACAAGTATTTGGCCAAGTTTCTTCGCTAGCTTGACTAACCTCTATTTTTTCTGCCGAAATACCTATGCGCTGCGCTAAATCTTGACGAACAGCATCAGCTATATCATTAGGTAAATTTTCACTATTCTGAGCAATTTTGTTGAACTTGCTCTTGGGAGTAGTTTTACTCAATTTTTTGAAGTCATAAAGTTTTTCATTTATAGCAGATTGACTAATGGTAAGTGTTTGGTTGAAAATTTGATCATACAGAGAATCAGGTTGATAATTTTCTGTATTAGCTCCATTAGTATCTTGTATCGTTTTTAAAAGACTGGCAAATTTATTGGATTTATAAGTTTTATTGTTTGTTTCTAAATGTTCATATTTAATCACGTTTACCGCAGCAAATGCTATTTCTGTTAAATTCGGATAAACTTCACAAGCCAATATTCCAGTCAAAAATAATGCTAGAAAAAAAGGATGAGGTGCTTTATTCAAGATTTTGGCATTAACATTAGGTTCATGGTTTTTAGATATTAACTTCATGGTTGATACGGCTTTATTACTATTATGGTTACTTTCAGATACTAGTTCTAGAACCAGTTAGTTAAATTCAGGGAAATCTCATATTTAAAGACTAAGATAAAAGTTTCAATATTTAGTTTTGTACTCACAGAGAGGGATGAATAAATAACTAACTAGTTTGAGGAATTAAATTGTCTAAATTTTTTTACTCAGATACGCTATTTGTAGCAGTTCAATAATAGTAATGTGTAAGTGATATAGAAACTTTTTAACTATTTAGGTACTGAGAAAAAAAGCGCTAGTTAGGCAAAATTAACCTAGATTTTTTGCTCCTTGCTGAATCAGATATTCGATCAGAAGTAAATCAGAAGTAAAAAATTATGATGACGAGTTAAACTTAGCTTGTCGATCTCTAAGTTAATAACTGAGAGATGAAAAGGAGTCGTGAGTCCAGACTGCTCTAAATTAGTAGCAGAGATTACAATTTTACTGTATCCGGTTTTATAGACTCTGGAATTTTCCAGTTAGTTCCATAACTAGTTATAGTTACAAGTATTATCTAATTTCAATTCCTGTTGGTATGTTTTCCGGAAAAGTGATTTCCTAAAACTACTAAAGTTTAGATACATTTGACCGCTTTTAAATTCGCAAATATCCCTTAAGTAAATTTAATTAGGGTTTGCGCTCAAAAGTCTTTTTGTGAAGGTAGGTCCGAGGTCCGAGGTCCGAGGTCCGAGGTCCGAGGTAGGGACGTTGGATGCAACGTCCCTACAGAGTCAAGAGAAACAGGCAGTTATAGAGAAGGTATTCCGAAAAATTATCCCTTAATGCAACCTCCCCAACTCTTACCCAAATACCAACATCCATGAGCGTGAGCCGCCCCAAATCTCGTATTTTTTCGGGACTTCAAAATGCTAAAACCTTTATCTCCCAATACTTTTATCTTTAATCAGCCAGCCCTAACTAGATAAAAGTACAGATGAAACTACTATCAATATTTTATCCTTAGTCAGAGAAAATATAGTCAGTAGTCAAGCAGATGGTACAATGTGAGACTAATAAAATCCTAAATTTTCACTCTCAGTGCTTAAGTGTAAAAATTTGCGTTATCTACCATAGTCTGTTTAAAAATTGGTTGCTGATGCTAATGAAAGTCTTAGGAGATTATGCTGAGTGAAAAAAACCAATTTGTTGGTGAGAAATTTAGGTAGTAACTTATACTAATCGAAAAATCTGCAGCAAGTACAAATATTTTTCGCTGCTATCAATAATTTAGCAGTATAACCGCTAAATTAGACTCTCAGATCGAGACAAATGGTCAAAATTATTTTAGGAGACTAATCTTATGGACCCTTTACTTGAAGGTGGTGCTGCTTTGCAGGAGCGTGACTATACCTTAATTATTGATAAAAGCAATGATATGTATAAATCTGAGTCTGGCTCATACAAAAGTCCCTGGGAACTGATGCAAAATTCTATATTAGCATTAGCAACTGAATGTGAAAAGCTAGACTTAGATGGAATAACCGTTTACCTTTTCTCGGACTATTTTAAACGATATGACCATGTAACATCTGCCGACCTAGCTCATATCTTTCTAGAAAATCAACCTTCGGGCAAAACTAACTTAGCTGCTGCTCTTAAAGATGCTATTGATACTTATTTTGAGCGTCGCGCTCTCGACATAGCTAAACCTAACGGAGAAACAATTTTAGTAGTTACAGCAGGTGATATAGAAGACCCCGATCTAGTCAAGCAACTCATCATATCTACTTCTAATAATTTAGAGCAAGATGAATCCCCACAGCTTTACTGTGTGGCCAGCGATGGCCACAATTACTGCACAAGTAATTGTGGCCTTGTATCGTAATATCTGGGCCTTTACATTTAGGACAGACAACAATCCTAGCTTCCTTAAAATTCATCCTCGTTGATGCGGATTTTTGGTTAAACTAAGCCAGTTTGTTACCAAACCGACTCGTCTTCAGAACCGTGCGTGAGACTTTCACCTCACACGGCTCCTCTCTTAAACGTCCCTTGTCATGGGCACATCCTTAAAATTCCAC
>JASJEE010000351.1 GCA_030064835.1 Microcoleaceae cyanobacterium MO_207.B10
ATATAAAATCCGGTTGAACAGTCGTCATTGCGACAATAGGAAGCAATCTCATAGGTGTGCCGAGATTGCTTCCTTCCACGGAGTGTAAGTCGCAATGACGCAAGCTATAGTAATTATCCTGATTTTATATTAATCTCTTAAAAATTAACACTAATAAACTGTGATTCTGGTAAAGCTGCAATTTCTGAGGAGTCTGTGTTCAACACATATCCTAATAATTGATTTGTGCCAGCAAGTCTCATAGCAGTACCTTCTAAAATACCATCATTATTCGGGTCTAAATCCTGCACTGAAATACCAGCCTTATCTAACAGTGCAATTTCATCAGGGATAAGTGGTAAAATGAGATTTGTATTAATACCAAACTCATCAAAACTGTTAAAATCTTCAAATATTAAATCAGCTTTTGTTACCCCTCCTGTTAATCCAATAACATCTTCAGCAGAGTTAAAATCAGTAATAATTGCATTAGGTAATTCAACACTATTGGGAATTCCTGGAACTATAGCACTAATACGACTTAAATCTTGTGTTACTGGTGCTAACTCAGTTCTGAAAACATAGACATCACTTCCTAAACCACCCTGATAAATACCAACACCAGCATCACCAATAAGAGTATCATCTCCTTCGCCACCAACTAATAGATCGGTACCTTTACCTCCACGCAATATATCATTACCTAAACTACCATCAAGAAAATCTGTATCTCTCTCACCAAACAAACTATCATTACCATCATTCCCGAACAGATCGTCTTCTCCTCTACCTCCAAATATTAAGTCATTCACAGATGAACCATTAATGGTATCATCACCACTAAGAGCTAATATTCCTCCGGGAAAATCATTAGCTTGTTGTACTGTAAGAATGTCATTATCATCACCATTTGTTCCTATTAAACGAGCAAGGGGTTCTGAAAAGTCTGGGGTAAGTACCATAATTCATAAGTCTCCTAATATGCTAAGTTTTTTTGCCTATTAATTTCTATGGAATTTGACGTGTAATATCAAATCGAGTAGTATCGGTACAATTCAATACCGTAAGGGTTTGGTGACCAAACCCCTATAAACTTGGAGTTTTTGCCAATACTGATGCACCTTATTCTCTAAACCAAGCAGATTTGATATAACTAAAAATATTTAAAGTCATGTCTATTATACTAACTAAAAATTTAAGCAAAGTCTATCCAGTAGCTATCAAAGAACCTGGAATTAAAGGAACATTGCGTCATTTTATTCGTCGCCAATACAAATACGTTAAGGCAGTCGAAAATATTTCCTTTGAAATAGAGCCAGGAGAAATAGTAGGATTTCTTGGACCTAATGGTGCCGGTAAAACTACTACCCTGAAAATGCTGACAGGTTTAATTCATCCGTCTAATGGGGTAGTTAAGGTAGCAGATAATACACCTTTTGACCGCAAGAGAGAATTTTTGCAGCAAATTACTTTAGTCATGGGGCAAAAACAACAGTTAATATGGGATTTACCTGTGTTAGACTCCCTGAAAATTAATGCTGCTGTTTATGATGTTTCCGATCAAGAGTATCACAGACGGTTGATGGAGTTAACAGAGATGTTGTCGCTGGAGGGGAAGTTGAAGCAACCAGTCAGAAAATTATCTCTGGGGGAACGGATGAAGGCGGAGTTGATGGCAGCGTTGTTGCATCGACCGCAGGTTTTGTTTTTGGATGAACCAACTTTAGGTTTAGATGTGAATGCTCAGGCCGCAGTGCGGGAATTTTTGCGGGAATATAATCAACGTTATCAAGCAACAGTTTTGTTAACGAGTCATTATATGGCAGATATTACTGCTTTGTGTAAACGGGTGTTGTTAATATATCAAGGTGAGTTAATTTATGATGGCAGTTTAGATGGTTTACTCGATCGCTTTGCTCCTTATCGTGAGGTGCAAATAGAATTAGCTAATGCTGTTCCTCCAGATGTAGATAATTTTCGGCAACTTTTATCTAATTATGGGGAGGTGGAAACATTGGAAGGTCAGGTAGTACGTTTGTTGGTGCGTCGGGAAAATTTAACTGAGACTGTAGCGCGAATTTTGGCAGAATTAGAAGTACAAGATTTGACCGTGACTGACCCACCTATTGAGGAGGTTATTGGTAGAGTTTTTCAAACAGGAAAAGTTTAGTTTATAGCAGTTTTAATTAATAGACATCTCCGATAATAAAAAATTAAATCAATTATTTCTCCCTACTCCCTGCTCCCTACTCCCTACTCCCTCTTTTCCACCAGAGGTCTAATAAAATACCAATTTCATTTAGTTGAGCTATTCAGGTGATTAGTAGTCAGGAGGTAAGGTGAGTAGCCTTACTTTAGTTAGCATTTTCTTGCTCTAGTTGTTGAGGCGATCGCTAAATAGAATATGCTAATTATCCAATATGTGGTGAGAGAATGCAGTTAGTTTTTCAGGTTGATTCTAATGATAATTTACCGTTTATGTTTGGGGATGTTGGTTGTGGTCATATTACTCAGTGCAAAGATCATAAAAATATAGTAGCATTTGCTTGGGCTTGTCTATAGAAGCCATTTGGTATCTATTTAACAAGTTACAAGTCGAATACCCATCTGGGTTTTATGATTCTGGCAGTCATTTTTCAGAATTTTTCGGTCTCCTGAACCCTTATAGTTGTTAGGCTCTTGAAAACGGCTTTCCTGAAGGCTTTGTATTTCAAGAAAAGACCCCAAATGGGTTCTCAAATATAATATTTGACACTCAATAATTAGAGAAATTATTGTTATTCATAGATAATTTTATCTCACTCAGTTACACTACTCTCTACTCCCTAAAAAAATGGAAAAAATCATCAAAACTGCCAAAATTTTCCTCTCTACTTACTACGCCTATATGCTTGAATATAGAGCAGAACTTTTTTTATGGATGCTATCAGGTTCTCTGCCATTAATTATGATGGGAATTTGGATAGAGGCATCAAAAGAAGGAAATTTTGGATTAGAAACTGTACAATTTGCCCGTTATTTTTTAGCTGTTTTTATCGTGCAGCAAGCAAATGCAGTTTGGGTAATTTGGGATTTTGAACAAGAATTAGTAGAAGGAAGATTATCTCCTAAATTATTACAACCGATAGATCCAGTGTGGCATCATTTTGCTGGTCATATTGGAGAAAGATTTGCCAGAATGCCATTTATTTTGGGATTAGTATTATTGTTTTTTGTGCTTTATCCTAATGCCTTGTGGTGGCCTGGCTTGGGTAATTTAATATTATTTTTGCTGTTGTTAATATTAGCTTTTGCTCTACGTTTTTTAATTCAATATACTTTAGCAATGTTTGCTTTTTGGACAGAAAGAGCAAATGCAATTGAGCAACTTTGGTCTCTGTTTTATCTGTTTTTATCTGGAAGTATTGCACCACTAGAAGTGTTTCCAGATTTAGTGCGTCAAGTGGTGCTGTGGACACCATTTCCTTATTTGGTTTATTTTCCAGTTTCTGTATTAGTCGGTTTACCAATAGATATTGGGCGTGGGTTTTTGGTAATCTTTGGTTGGGGTATAATCTTTTTTGCTTTAAACCGTTGGTTATGGCGAAAGGGGTTAAAAGAATACTCAGGAATGGGAGCCTAGTACCGCTACGCGGAAGTCAGAAGCTTGCCCCCGCCTCCGCGGGGGTCAGAAGTTAGAAGTTTTAATTGGTAAAGCTTTGAGAATTTTGTCACTGGTAACTTATTTCCGTCATCCTCCACCAGGAGAATAAATACAGCAGTTTCCGCGCGTTATGAGGTACAGTTGTTTTTCTTCTTTTCTATTCCTTGTTCCCTGTTCCCTGTTCCCAGCTCCGGTGTTCCCTCAAACCTAAAGTTTTGTACCTCATAACAAGGGAAAACGCTGTATAGCAGTCCTAAATGGTTTGTCACAAATTAAAAAATAGAAAAAAATCGGAAAGTCTTGTTTTGATCTACTTTCCCTCTTGCCTTTTGCCTAAAGCAGCTAATTATTTGACAGGTCTCAGATAGGATTGCTATATGATAATATTTAAGAGAAAGTTTGGGGTTGGTAAATTAAGGGATGAAACTTCAAATTTTATTCCTTTGTGATAGCTTCAAATATCCAACAATATTAGGCAAATAGTTTTACCCCTACAAAAAATTATCCGACCAATTACCAACGCCGAATGTTTTTTGGGTAAGTTAAAATAAATGTGATAGAAATAGGAGATCGCTCCCTCATCAATTATTCAATTCATATCTATAAGTTAAGTCAACAAATTATGGTAAATCTATGATTACTTTAGTTAATACTTTTATTGTTCTTCCTGAAAACCAAGAAAATGCACTTAAATCTATATCTCAGGTATATCAAGAGGTGGTTCAAGATTATCCTGGATTTATTTCTGCTAGATTACTTGTGAGTAATGACAGTACAAAAATTACTGCTATTGCTAACTGGGAAAATGAAGAATATCTAGAAGCAATGAGAAATTCTCAGGCATTTAAAGATTTGCACAACGAAGATTTTCTTAAATCTTTTGTCTCAATCGAGCCTAATTTGTATCAAACTACCTTAGAATTTGTAGCCAGTAAACCATCAAAATAATTAATCTAAAATAATTGATTATTTTAATTTTGAAGGAAACTTAATAATCTTAGTAATTAATAGATTTAAGAGATTGTTGGTCAAGGAAATATAAAAATGAGATAGGGAATAGGAAACAGTGAATAGGTAGGAAGAAATCAAGACAACTATTTCTCACTTAAAAATCTAGGAGTATTTTTATCTAAAATATCTCTATCTACCGGATTTTAATCATGTGAAGTCTGACCAGTTCTTGATTTTAGTAACTATTAGTTCTCATATAGCAGTTTTCATAAAAGTAAACTACATAATATGCAGGGCTATTTCATTCTAGAATCAAGTGAGGATTTTACTAGCTTTTAGAGATTGGTTGATAGAACCTTCAATCCTTGAAAAGTCATATTTTCGTTAATACACAAAAAGTCAGAAATTAGAACGAAATAGCCCTGAAATAATATGAGAGAGAACATTTTAGTAAAAATGTTACCTAATTCCTACTACTGTACGGGTGGTTTCCTACAGAATGCTCCACAAACACGAACCACCCCTACCTACTACTGACTACTAATTCCACGCTCGGAATTTGTTATCTACCTAAGTAAAAAGCGCGATAATACTTCTTTTACAAATAGTCTTTAACCATAAACATAAAAATCTTATCTATGATGATGCTCTAAACTGAATTAATAATATATCCTTAATCCTCTTCAATATACTCCGCTATACTAGGCAAATCTCCAATTTTAGTAGTAAGTAGCTGAGGACCAGCAACAAAAATTTTTGTTGCACCTTCCTCAACAATTTCAAAAATATATTTTTCTAAACTCGACTTTTCTACTACTTTCTGATTTTCTAACTCCACTTGCTTTTCCTTAGCTTTACGTTCCACTCTTTTCAAAACATCAGTAGCCAAAGAGCGGTAGCCTTCCAACATAGAGTTTTGTAGCAGATGCAAAGGATTAGAACCTAACCAACCACTCTGTCCAAGTTCACCAATCACATCATTAACTGAATTATCATTAATAAAAAACACAACTTTCAATTTAGTCTGAGCTTGTTGTGCTTCCGAAATAGCCTTCCACATTGCTTTATCGTAAGCATAAGGATTTGCGATCGCCAACCAAATATTCATGTTTTACACCCTCAAACCAAATAAAGGCCAATAAAATTTGGCCATTGCCAAGAATATTAACAACCCCAGTAATTTTAGTAACAAACCACGCTTAAAAGCTTCAGAGGGCGATACATAACCACTACCCATAATAATGGCCATTACTGGCGTACTGACTGGTAACAGAAAAGCCAAACCCGATGGCAGAGTAATACCCAATGTCATTGCCCTTGGATCAATGCCATATTTAGCTGCTAGAGCTAACCCCACAGGCATCATAACTGCTACTGCAGCAGCATTACTCATTCCCTCGGTCAATACAGTAATAGTTATCACTATTGCGACAACACAAATAAAACCAGAATTAATCCATGAACCCAATAAATTTTCTGCCAATGCCTGCGCAGCTCCCGTATCCCGCAATACTGCACTTAGAGCAATAGCACTACCGTACATTAAAAAGATACCCCAGTTGACATCTTCTTCTACTTCTTGCCAATTTGCTAACCCAAAAACGAAGCTACACAAAACTCCAAAAAAGGCAATCATCTCTAACCCCCAAGCCTTTCCTTGAAAAATCCATAGCAAAACTATGACTGTCGCCAATACTAATGTACCAATTTCTCGGCCCGAAATTGGTCCGATACTTTTTGCTCTAGCTTCCAGAAATCTTCGGGCAGTGGCCAAAGAAACAACCGTACCTTTACCAATTTGTAAAAGTATAAAATAAGATACTATTAACAACAGCACTACCAATGGAATAGACCAAAGAAACCACTCAACAAAGCTGATATCGTACTCTCCATTTGTGGTGCTGCGAAGCACTCCTAGTGCCAGAGGCGCTCTAGCTCCCCCAAGTAGAGTTGCTATACCACCAATACCGCAACCCCAACCCAGAGCCAAGAATGCAGCAAGGCCAAAACGTCCACCTGGTTTTGCTCCTGCTGCTTGTACGACTTCTATAACCACCGGGAATAACATTGCCGTGACTGCATAGGAGCTAATCACAAAAGACATTAGTCCCGAAAGAATTAAGATAGAGGCAATTAGAGTATTTTGGGTTTTACCAAAACGGGAAACTACTGTTAGAGCTAAACGGGTGCTGAGGCCAGAACGCTGAATTGGGCTTGCAAGAATAAATGCTCCTAATACAAAGAATACTGCTTTATTACCGAAATAGGCATAAGTTTCAGTCGCAGATAGACTACCACTCAGCGGGATTAAAAATAGTACCATTAATCCTGTAACTGCTACTGGTAGAATATTACTTGACCAGAGGAAGGCTGTTACTCCAAATACCGCTAAAGCTCCTTTTGCTTTTGTTTCTATGCCTGGAATGGGGAAAAGTAAGATAAATAAATATATTAGGGCTGCCGTTACAAACCAAGCCCAACGGTATTGAGGCTGACGGGATATGCGTAACCAACCACGAAGTATTTTAATATTTTCCATTTATTATTTGAATAAATTTTGAGCCAAGGATTTGATCGAATTTTTTTGTCAGTATATTTAAGATGGTATTCTTCGGTGGGATTAATTGTTCTAAATTATTTAATTATAGGTAGTCAAATATATCATGGTTAATTGTTTAAGTAAATATTTTATGCCATTTTTCAAAAAGTCTGAGATACTTAATAGCTGTTTTTTGGGCTATACTAATCTTATTTCAGTTTTAATATTCTAGGTGGTAGTTAAGAGATTCGCGTTTGTAAAGCATTCCGTAGGAAATAGCCTATACAGGAGTCAGGAGTCATAATTTTAAAGTTTTCAGTTAATATTAACTTCTGTCGAGATTTTCACAAGTCATTTAGGATTGGTATAGAATAAGGCGTTGCTGATGCGTGAGTATGATTTGTGTTTTTTGGTAATTACTAAACTATTGAATAACAAATAGTTGAGATTGTTCAATTTTTATTTTCATACCTTGATTCAGCAACGCCTAGAATAATTGTCTAGAAACAATCCCAAATAAACCAGGGCTATTTCATTCTAAACTATTCCATTCTATGTATTGAGGAAAATATGTTTCTCAAGCTCGTGAGATACATTTATCTTTTATCTTTTTATTTATTCCCTATTGCCTTCTTCCCTTCAACCTAAAACTTTGTACCTCACCAATATGGGAACTGCTATATCCCGCATTTGTCACAAATTGATTTTATATAGCATTCCTAAATAGGTTGTAATAGATATAATAGTAATAATAACATCTCCACTTCAAAGAAAAACAATGAATATTCTAGATGAACTAGATGATTTTATCAATCAAACACCAGAGGCTACAGAAATTAAAAGAGCCTTGGCAGTAAAAATGATTTTGTCGGGAAAATCCTACCATGAAGTCAAAGAATTATTAAAGGTTTCTCAGAGTTTTATTAGTGAATGGAAAAATCAAGCACTATTTCATGGTGTAGAAAGTTTAAGGGTCCAATATAAAGGAACACAAGGTTACTTAAAGGCCGAAGAAAAAGAGCAAATAATTGATTGGTTAAGGGCACAAGATTATCTAAGATTATCAGATTTACAAAACTATTTACAGAAGCAATATAATGTAGTTTTGAATCTAATCAAAGTTATTATAATTTACTTAAAGAGGCGGGAGTAAGTTGGAAAAAAACTCAAAAAAACAATCCCGCTAAAAATGATGAATTAGTGAAAGCAAAAAAAGCGGTCGGAAAGCGGAGCATTCCGTCAGGATGGGATGGCGAGGTCTCCGTTCCCTCCGGGACGCTACGCGTTTTGCTCCGCAACATGTAAAGTGAAGCTTTGCGAAGCGCAAACGCTTGCCTCCAATCAACCAAGAGAGCGGTCGGAAAGCGGAGCATGACCTAGGATGGGATGAAGAAAAAAAATCCTTTTATATCATGTTCGTTTGAATACTTATAAATTATTAGGAAGGAGTCAGGAGTCAGGAGTCAGGAGTCAGCAGAGAAAGAGTAAATTTAGAAGCAAGAAAATTTATTATATAGCGCTACGCATTAAGGTTAGGACATTTCTAAATCCTGTTTGCGCAGCATGACCTAGGAAAATCCTTTAACAACTTCCTGTTCCCTGTTCCCTGTTCCCTGTTCCCTGTTCCC
>JASJEE010000344.1 GCA_030064835.1 Microcoleaceae cyanobacterium MO_207.B10
GGGTGTAGTGATAAAAAGACAAAAAACCAGATAAAAAACAGGCACTTAATGACTAAAAATCAATAAATTGAAGTTATTAATTCATAATTTTAGAACTTCTCAAGTATAGCGTTGTTTTTGGTAATTGGTATTAGCGGAGCGGCTCTGCAATAGAGGGTTTCCTCCCCATCTCCAATCGACCAAGACAAGAAAAAAAATTCCTTTTAGTCAATTCTCTTCTTTATAAGAAGAGGTAATTATTAATTATTAATTGTTAATTGTTAATTGTTAATTGTTAATTATTGAAGCGTCCTATTGACTTCCTGTTCCCTGTTTTCTTTTCTCTCTATCAACTAGAAAATTCCTAAAAGCACGACTACTGAACTGTTATATATAATCCGGATAATTAATTATTGTATGATTAGCTAAGTCAGAAGTTTGAAGTCAGAAGTCAGAAGTCAAGAGAAAGAAAAGATTTTAATATGGGAAGATAGTAGGGGTTTAATATGGAGAGCTTATATTGAGTAAAGATAGTTAGTGTAATAACTGTTTAACCGGATTTGATATTAATTATTAATTATTAACGTTATGTAACTAGAAATTTTTTTGAATTTGGCATTAAATATTTTAATACTTATGGAAATATATAGTGATCGGGAATGATTTATGAGATATTTAAGAAGATTTAAGATGAACCAAAATCCTTTTATATTCTGACTCCTGTACCGGCGATTGGGGAATCGACCCTACTGCTCGTAATTAGCACTAAAATCTTACAACTCACATAAGATTGCTATAGGTATCTGAGAAAGATTTTATCTAAAAATATCTTTATATCAAAAAATTTGAAGGAACTTTATTTGAAGTAAAAAAAAATAAATAATTGTAACAATCCTTGGATAAATATTAAAGCAGTTTGAGGAACCCAATATAGTAAAAAGTTCTTTATTAAAGCTACAGATAGAAAATAACCAAGCGAAATATTGCAGATAAAAATCAGCATAAAAATGTATATGTAATTTGCCAAAGTTATGTAAAAAAAAATTAATAAAAAATCTAGTTGATAAATAAATATAAAATGATGTATCCTGTAATTCACTGATACATATAATAGCCTGCCATTTAATAAAAATTGAAATCTTAGGAGAAAATTAAGAATGCGACCAATTAGACAAGGTGATGTTATATTGCAGCCAATCAAGCTAACTTCAGGTAAAAAACTATCTCACCTGACTTTAGCAGAAGGAGAAGTCACAGGACATTCCCATCAAATTACCCGTGGAAATGCGGAGCTATATGAAAAAGATGGCACCCTATACTTAAAAGTTTTGTCAGAAACAGCAAGTTTAACCCACGAAGAACATAAACCTGTCAAAATTCCACAAGGAGACTGGATGGTAAGAATTCAGCGAGAATATGAACCCGAAGGCTGGCGTTATGTCACAGACTAAATAAAGAAAATCTAACAGAAGGACAACGTATACTAAATTGACAAGAATTCAGCGAGAATATGAACCCAAAGTATGGCATTATCTGGCAGACTAAAATTGAAAGCCTAACAGAAGAACAACGTATACTAATGCCAACCTATCGGGACAAGTGGTATCAGATAATGATGTCAACAACTCCCATAGATCGGCAAAAAGCAACAGTAGCAGTAGAAACTGCTTATGCTGCGATGGGAAAACGGAAACCAGAAATACTCTTTCTTAGCAGTCCAGATGCCATACAAGAAATAGTGGGGTCGCGATCGCCCCAACGTTTAGTACAAATGTTGGGCGCTCCATTATTAACAAATTTACAAATTCAACTCTCAGAACAACTAGAAAATCAAATCGAAAATAGACTGTGGTTGAAACTAGAGGAAGATTTGCCTAATGAGCAGTTACTGCGCTTAATGTTTATTTGGCAAGATGCTTTAGTCAAACACGGAGAATTATTAGGGGAATTGTGGGAGCAGTGGCAAAATGGCATTTTTAACCAAATTGTAGAACAGCATCATAGTCACTTGCGACAACAACTGGTACAGTTTCCCGGAGGAGAGAATTTTATCCAGATGGGGGACTTTATCTGGCAGCAACTTGGAGAACCCCTATCACAACAATTAGATGTAAATTTGTGGCAACCTCTGACTAGTCAACCCCTAGTGCAAGAGTGGGACAGACAGATTAAGCGACCCCTACAACAAATAGGGGGTGTGATGGGATTAGTCTCAAATATTGGCCGAAATTTGATGACAAGCTCCATTGAGATGATAGACTTCTGCATTTCAGTGTTGAAGTGTAATCACGACAAAGAAAAGTGGCAAGCTCTCCAAAGTCTAGTAAAAGAATGTGGTTTTGTCCTGCAACTGGAAAATACCTGCCTAGTGTGCGAGCGCCCCATTAAACTATTTCAAGACGAACAAAACCGTTTTCATGCTGAAGGGAGACCAGCAATTAAGTTTATTGATGGTTACCGAATTTATTCCTATCATGGGGTAAGGTTGCCAGACAAATATGGATTATTACATCCCAACCGATGGCAAGCAAAATGGTTGTTATCAGAAGAAAATGCAGAATTACGGCGAGTCTTAATTCAGGGAATTGGTTATAGTCGAATTTGTCAGGAATTGCAAGCGGTAGAATTAGATAGTTGGCGGGAGTATCATCTACTGAGAATAGATAATGATGTTGATGTTGAACCCATTTATCTCTTAAAAATGACTTGTCCCAGTACAAATTATATTCATGCGACAAGAGTGCCACCAAATGTCAGCACAGCAAAGGAAGCCATTACCTGGATAAACTGGGGAGTCGATCCAGAGGAATTTGTAGTAGAAACTTAGTAGATGTCACCAAAAGAAATCACAAAACTGACACCAGAGCAAGAAACCCTAATTTCAGTTTATCGAGAAAAGTGGCATAGTCAAGCTCTTTCAGTTCAACCTATTGACCGTCAAAAAGCTACAGAAGCAATTCAACTCGCTTACAATTTAATGGGCGACCCAAATCCAGAAATTATGTTTTGTGATAGTCCCCGTGCAGCTTTTGACATTTTGCTCCAGACAATTTGGCAACGATGGCAAAGTAAAGATGATTATGGTCATCGTCATATTTTCAAAGATAGATGGGAACTGCTGAGAAAGCAATTAGACCAGCAAATTGTATACGAAGTCTTTGACAAAATAGACCACAAAATGGGAGAGGGTTCGCTACAACCAGGGCAACTTTGGAGCCATATTCTTTACTCCCAGATTGAAGAAGAATGGCAAGAAATCATCTCAGAAATTGCCATTAAATTATTGTGTCTTTGGAGTTATCCCATTCCCAGTGAATTATGGACGAGTTATGTTGCTGGGGTAGATTTTTGCATTTCTGTTTTGGGTTGTGAGTATAGTCAAGATGAGTGGAGCGTCTTTGAGTCAGTAGTTAAACATTGTGGTTGGATATATCCTTTGAGAAATCTCTGTATTATTTGCGATCGCCCCAGGAAGTTATTATTAGATGATGAATATCGCCCCCACGCTGTAGAAAAACCAGCGATTGAATTTGCTGATGGTTATAGTTTATATGCTCATCATGGTGTGAGATTACCAGAAGCATACGGAAAATTAAATCCTCAAGAATGGCAGCCAGAATGGCTTTTAACTACAAAAAATGCCGAACTTAGACGAGTCTTAATTGAGGAAATTGGTTATGAGAAAATTTGCCAAGATTTGCAAACTATAGAAATAGATAATTGGCAAGAATATACTCTTTTAAGAATAGATGATGATGCCGATATTGAGCCAATATTTATCTTAAAAATGATTTGCCCAAGCACCGGAAATATTCATACTTTGAGAGTACCTCCTGATGTTAATTCGGCAAAAGAAGCTGTTGAATGGATCAACTGGGGAATTGACTCAGAAGAATTTTCTATACAAACTTGATGATGAGCAATTCATAAAGTATAAAGTTAGGTTTATTCCGTTGTTTTTCAAGGATAATCTTTGGGTATTTTCTTAATCAACCCGATTTATAAAACTTGACAAGATAAAATCAAGATAAATCTCTCGAAATCACAAAATCAGATTATGACAACTCTTACTAAATGGACAGTAGAAGATTATCATCGGATGATAAATGCAGGAATAATTGAAGAGCGTCAAGTAGAATTAATTAATGGAGACATCATTAATATGAGTCCAGAAGGACCTATTCATCGTTTTATAAATCATAGAGGAGTTAAATATTTACGTCAGGTTTTAGGAAATCTTGCAGAAGTAATGGAAGCACATCCTGTGACTTTTGTTAATTCTGAACCAGAACCAGATATTACCATCGTTCGTTCTCCTGATACATTATATTTAGATCGTCATCCTTATGGAGAAGATATTTACTGGATTATTGAGATTGCTGATAGCACATTACAAAAAGATTTAGGAATGAAAAAGACATTATATGCAAATGCAGAAATACAAGAATATTGGGTGATTGATATTGCTCAAAAAAGCTTAAAAGTATTTCAAAACCAGATAAATAATGAATATAAAGTAGAAAAAAACTATCAAGATGGAATCGTTTCTCCCTTGGCTTTTCCTTCAGTAGAAATTTCTGTAAAAAAAATTATTGGACTTGAATAAAGCGACTTCCAAGCTAACAAAGAATTCGGATTTATTTCCCTAATCAATATTTAACTATTCACACCATAAATCCGACGAGTTATATACCATTAAATTATATATAGCAGTTTCTAACCTGGTGAGGTACACCAATGATCCCCCGCGCATCCCCCTTTGTAAGGGGGACTTCCAGTTCCCCCCTTAATCCCCCTCCTGTCCCCCTTAGAAAGGGGGAGGCCAAAGGATGCTTCGCTTTTGAAGGAGGGGAAGCCAGAGGATGCTGCGCTTTTTGTTAAACGGGGGTTAGGGGGGATCGAAATAACTGTACCTCACTGGCCTGGGAAATGCTATACCTGATTTTGTATGGGAAACTTTATCTGAAAAAAATTAATGTTTTATACCAAATACGCCTTAGTGAAACGGGATTTTTTAAAGTTACAGTCGTTACTAAATAAGGGATTGGGCGATGGGAGAAGCCTACTTTTATACCCGGATTTGGTATTAGGTATTGATGACTGTGGTACTAATTTGAAATAGCGATTATTTGATAATTCGTTGGTGAAGATGAAGAACAATTTATAACTCACGATAGAACATAAATTTGGTAGTGCGTCAAGGAAGTGTGGGAAGTGTGGGGAGGGTGGGGAGTGTGGAAAGACGTCCGAAAGTAGGAGGAATAATTGTAGCTTTGTCTTTTTGGGAACTGTCTAGTCGCCGTCCTAACTTTTTAGTCTTAAAGGCTAAAAAATTTGCACTTTTTTCGCGACCAAAATGCACTTAACCTTTAGATATCAATGCTTTGAGATTATATTTACCAGCCCTAATTACTTAATCCCACACTTTGCTGATGCACTACCATAAATTTATTGATTAACTTTTGCCAGTTCTTCATTTACATTGTCAGCTAAATTTTATTGACTTTTCCTACACCTAATGTGGCGCTTTGCTTACCGAAAAATTAAGCAATAAAAAAGAAAAAAATCGTTTTACCTAATCATCTTTTTGATAAGAAGAGGTAATTATTAATTATTAATTGTTAATTGTTGAATAAACCCTTACTCAGATGATGTTCTCTTACTTAATGTTAGTCAGAGAAAAAAATAAATGATTCGTTGATTTTTAAAAAAATCTCCATAGATATTTATACTTATAACAAATTTATTAACTAAGTTTTAATGCATTCTGCTACTTTTGATACATATCATAAAAATAGTAGTTAGTAGTAAGATTAAATACAAATTATTCCTTAACTCGAAAACAAATTTAGTAATTATTGACCTAAGTCTGAAGACAAAATTCCTAACCAGTAACTACAGATAAAAATCAAGTAGGAGATAAAATATTATGTCTATGTTTTGTGAACAATGCGAACAAACTGCGAGTGGGCAAGGATGTCATCAATGGGGAGCTTGTGGCAAAGGTCCAGAATTGAACGCTGTACAAGATTTATTAGTATATTGTTTACGAGGTTTAGCAGAAGTTAGACTCCAGGCAAAACAATTAAATATTTATACTAGAGAAATAGATGTCTTTATTTGTGAGTCAATGTTTGCCACAATGACAAACGTTAACTTTAACAAAAAAAGCTTTGCTCAATATATCAAACAGGCGATCGCTCATCGGGAAAACTTGAAAATTCAAATTCCTGAAACTAAATTATCTCCCCTAGCTAATTACGAACCAGACTATAGCGAAAGTTTATCTCTCCAAGGTGAAAATGTTTCTCTAAAATTTCTTGCTCAGTCTGATAATAACGTTGATATATTCTCTCTCAAATTAACAGTTATCTATGGTATTAAAGGCGCTGCTTCTTACACATTCCACGCTATGGAGTTGGGAGAAGAAGATGAAAAAATTTATGATTTTATTGCTGAAGTATTAGTTGCTTTGGATAACCAAGACCTAATCCTTGACGACTGGGTAAACCTGGCGTTAAAAGTGGGAGAAATTAATCTCAAAGCAATGGAATTGTTAGACGCAGGTCATACAAAAACCTATGGTCATCCCGTACCTACTGCCGTACCTTTGCACCCCCGGAAAGGAAAAGCAATATTAGTTTCTGGTCACGATATTCGACAACTCGCAGCAATTTTAAAACAAACTGCTAATACCGATATTTCCATCTATACTCATGGCGAACTTTTGCCTTCCCACGGTTATCCGCTTTTGAAACAAGAATATCCACACTTCTACGGTCATTATGGTACTGCTTGGCAAAATCAGACTAAAGATTTTGCTAAATTCCCAGGCGCAATAGTTGTCACAACTAATTGTTTGATGCCTCCCCATGAAAATTATGAGGATAAATTATTTAGTATTGGTCCGGTGGGATATCCGGGAATGACTCATTTAGATACTACCCCAGATGGTACGCCAGATTTTTCTCCCGTGATTGAAAAGGCATTGTCAATGTCTGGGTTTACTGAAGATGGGGAACCGAAACAGGTGATGGTTGGTTTTGCCCGAAATACAGTTTTGAATGTTGCTGATACTGTAGTTGATGCGGTTAAGCAAGGAAAGATTCGTCATTTCTTTTTAGTGGGAGGTTGCGATGGAGCGAAACCAGACCGGAATTATTATACGGAGTTTGTAGAGAAAGTTCCCGAAGATTGTGTAGTTTTGACACTTGCTTGTGGTAAGTTCCGCTTTTTTGACAAAGAGATGGGTTTAATAGGGGAAATTCCTCGGTTGATGGATGTTGGTCAGTGTAATGATGCTTATTCAGCAATTCAAATTGCTTTAGGTTTGGCAAAAGCTTTTGATATGGGTGTGAATGAGTTACCCTTGTCAATGATTTTGTCTTGGTATGAGCAAAAGGCAGTAGCAATTTTGTTGACTTTGTTGTATTTGGGAATTAAAGATATTCGGTTAGGACCGACTTTACCTGCATTTATTTCGCCCAATGTGTTTCAGTTGTTGCAGCAGAACTATAACTTACAGGCGATCGCTACTCCGGATGAAGATTTAACTGCTTGTTTGGGTGGTGGTTGAAATAAAGTCAGAAGTTAGTAGGGGTGATTTCCTGCGGAATGTTCCGCAAACGCGAATCACCTCTGCAATAAGTCAAAAGTTATTGTTGTAACCGGGATGATGAAACACTCCACTACAACGGCTTAAAGTTTTGTTGATAAACAGTCATAAATATATTTAAAGGTTGAAAATTTGCTGATAACTTGGTTAAATCAAAGTTAATTGGGAAACTCAAAGAAATTTATCTTGTATTTTTTTCATCTCTTCTCTTACTTCAACGGCAATTTGTAAAGCCTCATTAAGTAAACGTCCATGTTCGCTAGCAATATCATTTATTTGTAAAGCTGTCAAAGCATTTAAGTTAACAGCAAATAATTCTGTATTATCATCAATAAACTTTTTATTTTCCCGAATAATGCGCTCAGTTTTCAAAGCTCTAATTAAATCTTCTCTAATTAGTTTTAACGCTTCTATAACTTCCTGGCGATTAGTTAATTTAACTTGAGGATTACCCACCGCTTCAATTTTGTCATTAATAGCGATCGCTTTAATAATCGAATTATATTTATCTACATCATCGAATAATTTCATCAGATGTTGATTTTTGTGAGTGACAAATATTTTATAGATATCTTCCACAAATAATCCTACTGCCATACTTACATAAATAAGTATTAACAGTAAATAGTGTTGATTTAAAATTTGCACTACCATCCAGTAACTAATTAAGAGTAATCCAACTATGAATAAACTCTTCAAACCTTCTGATAAATATTTGGTTTTTGTAGGTGTTCTAAATATTGTATCTAAACTCACTCCACTTAAATGTTTTAGTTCGCCTTTAGTAATTTCTAATCCTTCTAAATCTGGTTTCATATCAATATGATTTAAGTTGTGAGATATTGGATATTTTTAGGGAAAAGGGAGGGAACAGAAAATCAGAAAAAAATGTATAAAAATTAATATAATAACTGCAAGGTTCTACACTTTTAACCAACAGTGAAATTCTTACATCTGATTCCTGATTCCTAGAGTCATATTTATTTGTAGTGGACTGTTTCATCTTAAATGTTGCAATAGATGTAGGTTGGGTTGTTTGCGCGATTCATTGCGCAGCATGGGACGAAACCCAACAACAATCTTTCTCCCCTACTCCCCTACTCCCCTA
>JASJEE010000345.1 GCA_030064835.1 Microcoleaceae cyanobacterium MO_207.B10
CAAGTAGAAGATATGACTGGGCAAGTAGATGCGGTAGTTTTTCCAAAAATATATGAAGAAATTAAAAAATTACTGACAGAAAATGCTCTTTTAGTCTTAAGTGGAAAAGTTGATAATAAGGATGATGAAAGTCAGTTATTAGTAGATAGTGCAGAAGCATTAGAAAAGGTAATGGCAGATGCAGTTGAACAAGAGGAAAAACCAGTAGCAGAATTAGATATTTATCAAAATGAATCAAGAGATGAAGAGATAAAAAATTATCAATCTATTGCAGAAGTAGAAAAACCAGTAGAGGAGTTAGATAGTCAAAAAAACTCTCCCAAAAAAGATGTTTACTCAAGAGATGAAGAGATAAAAAATAATCAATATATTGTAGAATCAGAAAAACCAGTAGAGGAATTAGACAGTCAAAAAAATCCTCCGAAAAAAGATGCTGAATTATTAATAACTGAAAATTATTCTGCCAAACCAAGACAAATAATTATCTTGCAACTGCCAGTAAATATAATTCCGGAAGATGATTCTTTGTTTAAAAAGATTAAAGCTAAATTAAAAGAACAATCTTCTGGAGATGAACAAAAAGCAAATGTCGCAATAAGAGCATTAATATTTGATGACAAGCAACATGATAAACAACAAGAGTTAGTAGAATTCAGTCGGGAATTTTGGGTAGAAGATGGGGAGACAACTATTAATAGTTTTAAAGCTATAGGACTTGAGGCAGAGATTATTAATTACTAGCATCATATCTGATTGAATATTCATCAATAATTTACTAAAAAACAGGGAAGATTTTAGGATATTCTCTCTTGGAGAAGAACATTTTTATTATGGTTAATTTAATCAGATTTGATAAAACCTAAAACTTATATAGCCGTCCTAAATAGGTTGTAATATTTTTATGGTAGGGGCGAATCACGTTTGCGCAGCATTCCCCAGGAATTCGCCCCTACAGGAGTCATAATTTTCATGGTTTTTAGCTTAAATTAAATATTATAAAACTTGTTACGATTTTGCTAATTTACGTTAATTATTCTTATTTGTAGGGACGTTGCATGCAACGTCCCTACGTCCCCCACTCCCCTACTCAAGTAAATATAGAAAAGTTTTTGATAAATTGTATTATTCTCCTATTGCCTGCGCAAAGCACTATACCACCTAATTCAATTCTAATTTTGACTATTAATCTTAAAATTCCCATTATTCGTTTTAGAAACAGGCCCATTAATATACATAACTTGCTGCGGAACTCCCACCTCAATACCCTGCTCATCAAACGCCTTCTTCAGACGACGGCGAAACTCACGACCAACCAACCACTGCTGCATAGGTTGAGTCTTAATAATCAATCTAATCTCAATTCCAGTATGAGCAATCTTATCAACACCCAAAACTTTAGGGGCTTCTAAAATCTGATTTTGCCATTGAGGGTCACAATACAACTGTTGAGCGATCGCCTCCATCACCCCCATGACCCGATCCACATCAGCATCATAAGCCACCTCAATAGCATAATTTACTTGTGACCACTCACTAGACAAATTTCGCACCACCCCAATAGAACCATTGGGAATAGTAATTAACTCCCCATCCAGATTCCGTAATTTAGTAACTCGCAAAGTAATAGTCTGAACCAGACCATTTTGTCCATCTATAATAATCCAATCTCCCACAGCATATTGGTCTTCCGATAAAATCATCAGACCAGCAATTAAATCTTTAAGTAAGTTTTGAGAAGCCAGGGAAAGGGCAAAACTAATAAAACCAAGAAAGACTGTTACTACTTGGGTAAAAGTGCCTAACTGATGCAAATGATGGAGGAGCGTCACTCCTAATAACAGGTAAACTATAGCTCTCAGCCAAGCTTTAGAAACTCTAGCCAAGGTAGAAACACGCAAAGTTTGCCGTTTTTGAATTGATTTTTGCTCACTCCACCGCCGAGCAAAAAAATCACTCAAAGCATCCCCCCCTTTGATGCTTAAACGAGCCACCAATAAAAGCAGTAAAATGAAAAGTGGAGTTCCCAGACTAGCTTCTTGTCCAAAACTTAAAATCCAATCTAATGGAGCCCAGCCAACTATTACTTCTTCAGCTCGACTACCACGAATTGTCACCCCAATCATCCAATTACTCCAGGAACGAGTCCAATAAAACAAACTACTTATATAGCCAATTCCCAGTAACCAAATTAGCCATTGAGTCCAAAACAATGTGGAACTGTACAAAGCATAGAGACTGTAACGTTGTTCTATAGATAGCTTGTCAAATTGTGGAGCGATCGCTATAAATTTTTCAGTAATCTTTGATGAACTGGAGGTCTGATTATCTTCAGGTTGAATAGTCTCTGAGTCTAATAAGCTATCTCTAAGTTTTCTTTGTCCAATAGTAACTTGTTTTTGTATCCACCCCAGGGTTAGGCTAGTACAAGTCAGGCCAACTAGAACGAGCATAGCTAGTTGAGCCTGAGCAAGTAGATAAGGACTTTGACGTTCTTTCCAGGCTTGAATTAGCTTATTTTCAATATTTTTGCTGGAGATTTCTACGATTCTTAAAGGTTGAGAGCCTCCAAATCTGGGTCTTTCGATGTCTGCTTGAGTAACCGAGAAAACGATTTCTGGTACATCGTTTTGAGGAAATGTGACTGACACAAATGCAGTTCCGTTGTTCTCGGAAGAAGTAGTAACTAGCTGTTTTCTGAGTTCTTTTTCTTGGTCTTCTATAGTATATATTCCCCGCTTGGGTAAAACCTCTTGAGTATAGCGAGTCATATTCGTCAGGATTTTTTGCGCCTTGGTGTGAATCAACTGGGAGCGGACAGCAGCACTATAGATACTAGCTTGATTGTTGTTTGTGTTTGATTTTAATTGGATAAATGAGGCAATAGTTCCCACAATTTTTCCATCAAGAAACACTGGAGCTATCTCTAAGTTTCCCCTCTTAAAGACAGGGACATAATAGTTAACAGAAATCTCTTCATCGGCAGACATACCTAGACCAGGAATAGTTTGGGCTATAGTGGGAAACTCCCAGGTTAGAGTTAGTGTTAAGACTAACAAAGTAATAGAGAGCAGAAAAGTTAAAATCCGAATAAATTTCCGAACCATAAAAATTATTAAATATCCCCATAAGTAGAGTACAGGTGACACACCTTTATAGGGATGTATGTTAATACAAAAATTATGGAAATAGGGTAGTCATACCCTTTCACGGAAGTTAAAAGTCAAAAGTCAAAAGTTCAAAGTAAGATTTTAGGCGTTGGTTAATAGAGGGATGAAATCTAAGGAGCGTGTTATAAGAAACCGGGTTTGTGGGAAACAGATGTCAGTAAAGTATGGGTATCTAATACAAACCCGGTTTCTACACCGATAAAAATCATAGCCAAAATTACCAATGCCAGATTTTATAGGCTCAAAATTTTTGCTATACAGTAATTTCAGGAAATTATTTCACATTTTAAAGTTTGAAACTATTTGTGACATCTTTAAAGTGAATTGGTAGAAGTGGATAGGTATAATTAAACGTTAAAAAAATTGTAGGGGCGGCTTTAGCTGAAAACCTTGATATTTCAGATTTAGTCGATTAAAACATCCCTAAACTTATTCCATTTGTTTATGCTTACCTAACTTATCCATTCAAATCAATCCTCTGTTAAAAGTCAATAGGTCTGTTTTTCCAGGAAAACCTCGTATATCCACTGATGCAGACCCTATCAAAAAATCTTATGATTAAATCAAAGCCAATTTTTTTCTTAATATAGAATTCTAGAGACTGATGAACAATAACTTACCCGAAAGTTTCTTTTTTATATCCACAGGTGCAGCAACTGGCGCAACTTTCTCTACCACAGTTGGCAACATGGGATTAATAGGTGGTTTTGGAGGTATCAGTATTGGTGCAACTCCTATTATCGGTGCTGGTGCAGTTGTCGGTGCAGCAACATACGGTGCTTTCAAAGCTATGACAAAATCAGATCCTACCGCTTTTGGTTTTATTGGTATGGGTAGTTACGGAGGAGTCGCCCCTTCTTCTACTCTTGGTGGTATGGGGTTGGGTGTTGGGGGAACTGCTTTTGGTATTGGAATGGGAACAATGGCAACTTTCGGCGGAATAGTCGGTCTTGGTATTTATGGATTTTTGCAAGCTATTAACTCATCCCCACAAAACCGAATAGTTGATTATTTTGCAACTTTTGAGCGGATGGAGAGCAAAATTTTAGATCAAGTTTCTTGCCAAGAAGCTTATAACCAAGAGATGATGGAATTAATGGAATTAGCTCCAGTCTTAGCTCAAATGAAGACAAAGCAAAAATTCACCGCTCTGGAAATAGAAGCAAAATTAGAACAACTCCAGAAAAATATAGGTTGTCAAAATCAATCAAATTTTTCTCCCTCACCCTTAGAACCCGTACTCGCTGAAATGGAGACAAAGCAAAAATTTTCCGCTCTGGAAATAGAAGCAGAATTAGAAGAATTAAAGAAAAATATAGGTTGTCAAAATGAATCAAATTTTTCTCCCCCACCCACAGAAAATTCTGACTTACAACCAGAGGAAAAATTAACTTGGAAATGTACAAAAGTTATCAAAGCACATACTGACTTAGTTAATTCTGTAGCTATTAGTGCTGATAGTCAAACTTTTGCCACAGCAAGTAGCGACTCCTCAGTCAGCTTGTGGAATATCAAAACAGGTAAACGTCTCTACACTTTTTTCGGATATTCCCAGGAAGTGCAAACTGTCGCTCTTAATATCAAGACTCCGATACTCGCTAGCGGAGACTTCGATGGAAAAATCACCACATATAATATAGATACAAAAAAACATTGTCAGACTTTTTTCGCTGCCAACTCTCCCACCAGTCATGGAGACTCAGTATTTGCAGTAGCTATCAGTAAAGACGGTAAAAATGTTGTTAGTGGGAGTGCTGACAAAACTATTAGACTGTGGGAACTAGAAACAGGAAAACTCAAACGTACTTTTAATGGTCATACAGATAAAATTTGGGCAGTTGCTTGGAGTCACGATGGTAAAACATTTGCTAGTGGAAGTGCTGACCAAACTATTCGCTTGTGGAATATCAGTAGTTATCAACCCCCGCGCATTCTCCAACAACATTCTGGTTGGATAACATCTTTAGCTTTTCACCCATCTGAAAATATCCTCGTTAGTGGTAGTACAGACTTTACAATCAAAATTTGGAATGTGGAAACAGAGTCGTTAATTTCTACTTTGGTTGGTCATACAGCACCAGTATTTTCTCTTGCTATTAGTGACAATGGAGAAATACTTGCTAGTGGAAGTCAAGATGGTACCGTGAAAATTTGGAGTTTACCCAGTGGAGAACTTTTGCAAACGTTGGCAGGTAGTTATCCCGTAGCTTTTGCTAGTGATGGTTGTTTGGTGACTGGGGGGAACGGCAAAAATATTAAAATTTGGCATCAGGTTATGTCGGATGGTACGTTATCTTTCTCTGGAGAATGGTGGGAAATATTGGGTGTGATACCGAATGCAAATGCGGAAACAGTAAAGTTAGCTTATCGTCATTTAGCTAGACAATATCATCCTGATGTTAATAACAGTCGGGAAGCGATCGCTCAAATGCAAATAATTAATCTAGCTTATGGTCAATTTCTCCAACAGTTAAAGTCAAGAAAATAGGTGTTTTTTTTGACTTTAACTGTGAAAATTTTGATTCTCGTCTTAAACAGACTATTGGCGCGTCAAGCTTAAAGTAGTGGAATAGATTTTTGACTAAAAGCTTTGAAAATTCAGCATAGTAGCTCTTTTCCTAAAGTAACATTTAAGGCTTGACAAGACACTATAGACTATATTTATTTATATTTTTGATATTTTACAGCAAATTTCGGAGATAATGATGTAGATGCTAAATGATGAAAATATTGTAGTGCGGGAATCTTGCCCGCTTCGGGTTGTACCTCACGGGCAACGGGAAGACCTGTAAAAGTCTGTTACAAATAGACATCTCCAATAATAAAAAATCAAATCAATTAATTATCATATAGAAAACATCAATTATTTCTCCGTGCTCCCTGCTCCCTACTCCCTGCTTCCTCTTTTCCAGCAGAGGTCTAATGATTCTAAGTTTTTCCCACACTCCTCTACTCCCTGAAACTTGTCGGTAACTCTCTTTCCTCAAACACCTCCGCCAAAAGCGGGGAAATATTACTATTCAACTTACCCGCTCGAATAAACTCAGCATAAGTTCCCGCCTCAATATCCACCAACTCCTCCCGCAATAACTCCATATCCAACTCCACCAACTGAGAATGTTCCGCCTGCATCCGATCAATTTTCTCCTGTAACTGCTTCAACTCTCCCTGCAAAAATTCCGCCTGATAGCGATAATACTCTGGATCAATTTCTTGCTTCCTCACCAACTCAGACACATAATTAAGTACCCGCTTAAGAGCAACACGACGTGCAATCGTCTCCATATACTCCTGACGTAATGGTTGATCACCAATTAAACCTAATATTTTCAACATTGACTGAGTGGTCAAACCTTGCACCAATAAAGTAAACAATACCACACCAAAAACAACTGCAGTAATTTCATCTCGACCAGGCAATATCACAGGTACACTCAAAACCAGGGCAATAGATACCGAACCTCTTAAACCACCCCACCAAAGTAATGTTTGTTCTTTAATATCAATTCGGGAGTCTGCTACCAAATTACTCAATGTACTCAAACCATAAACCGAAATTGCTCTCGTGACAACTACTGCCCCAATAGCTACTAATATTAATACTATATTATCTGCCAAAATCGAATATTGAATTTGGTCACCTATTAATAAAAATACGATTGAGTTAACAAAAAATGCCACAAATTCCCAAAATTCACTCACTATTAATCTAGTGCGTGGGTTCATCCCAATACGAGAACCAAAATTACCTAAAATTAATCCTACCGTAACAACTCCAATAACTCCCGAACCCCCTAATTCTTCTGTTATTACATAAGTACCATAGGCAGAAACTAAAGTTAATGACTGTTCCACCAAAGGTAAATCAAAACGTTGGGTAAGGTAGGAAATACCAAAACCAATTAAACAACCAATACCCACACCAATACCAACAAAACTGAGGAAAGTTAATAAAGTATTTGAAATAGAAAATTTATCAATAATTCCTAGAGGAATTCCTACTAATAAAGTAAAAGCAACTACCGCAACACCATCATTAAATAAACTTTCTCCTTCCATTAAAGTCCGTAGTCGTTTACTCGCTCCCAATTCTTTTAATAAAGCAACAACAGAAATGGGGTCTGTTGCAGATAAACTAGCTCCCACCAAAAAAGCGATCGCCAATGGAATACCTGTGAAAAAATTCAAACCATAAGCAATACCAACCACAGAAATTATTACACCGACAATGGCAAATAATCCGACGGGAATTAAATCTCGTTTTAAGTCTCGCCAATTTAGATTCCAAGCTGCTTCAAACAATAGGGGAGGCAAGAAAATTTCCAGAATTAATTCATGGGATAAACTGACTAATCTAACATCAATAAATGCCAGAACTAATCCCACAATTACTAATAGTAAAGTAAAAGGTATTCGGCGAAACCAACTAAAAACTCGTGAGAGAGTAGCCACACTCAGAGACACAGAAAGAACTAATAAAAATTGTTCTATATTTTGCTCAATAAGTGTTTCTTTGACAACATTTTCTATAGCCATAAATATACTCCTAAATCCGCATAAACTTAACTTCGCTACAGTACAGCAATCATAAGTAATTCATAAGTAATTTGTTACAAATAATTTAGGATTGCTATATAGAATAAGTAATGAACAGAAAAAAATATGTTTTTGGGTATATGAATTAATTAATAAAACTCCTATGTAACTTTCAATTTATTAAATCAAAAACTGTTTAATTAACAGGAATTTAATACTGTATTTAGATGAATTACGAAAATTTATGTATGTCATATATTAGTCTCCCTATCTCCCTATGAATCATTGGTATAGACTTTCTCAAGCTCCTGAGATACAGTTATCTTTTGATATTTTTATTCCCTGTTCCCTCAAACACAAAAATGAGTGTACCTCACCAATATGGGAATTGCTATAGCAAGCTTTAAAATATCTCATATTATTAGCTTCTTCCATCTTCCCTATTGCTTATTTTTTAATCAACAAAATACCGACTGTTATCTAGGTTTAAGAAACAGTCGGCATTTTAGCAAAAAGCTGAGGTTGAATTTACGCTTCCTTGTTTAAGAAGTTTTGCAGTTGTCGGATGGCTATAGCACCAATATTAAAGACGGCCCAACCACCAGCAGCGAGTATAGGTAATAAAACAATTAATAAACGAAAGTCAAAGTCCATTTACTCCTCTCCTGAATATTTTTAAAGATTTATCTTTATTTTATAATTTATCGTAATTTGATCATTTTGCGCTAGAACTTTTATCAACCAGGAATAAGATTCAAAACTAAATCCATAAAATTAGAGATAATATAGATTTTTGTTTCTAGGTCTATTCATCTCCCCCCTCTTCCCGGAGGGCTAATTCTTTGTTGTCAGAGAATATTTGCAACCCTATATTTTTTGAGTCCTCTACTTCCCACACTCCCCACACTCCCCACACTTCCCACACTTCCCACACTTCCCACACTTCCCACACTCTCCTCCTTTTTTTCTAAGCGTGACAAT
>JASJEE010000029.1 GCA_030064835.1 Microcoleaceae cyanobacterium MO_207.B10
GGGGGACGGGAGGGGGATATGCGGGGGGAACTGGAAGTCCCCCTTTTTAAGGGGGATTTAGGGGGATCGTTGATGTACCTCACCAGACCGAAAACCGCTATAACATATTAGTCAATGGGAGAAACTGGGTTATTAGCTATCAGCTATTGATTTTAGTTTTAGAGAAAGGCTTTATTAATTAATTCCAAATTAAATATTACTATAAAAGCCGATTTTAAAGTCTATATTCATTTAGAGCAAGTCCTTAAAGTAGGTGCATAGCAATTATCTTTTATTTGTGTGTAAAATATTAGTGCTTTTTGGGAATAGATTTGGAGACAATGGGTAAGAGTTTCGGAGTTTATTTCTAGTTTTTGAATTGTTACAACCTATGCACGGATTGCTATATTATTGCTAATAGCTGAAGGCTGATAGCTGAATGGTTAGATAAAATCATCATCATTAGTAAGTATTAGTGGTTAAACAAAGATTAGATATTTTATTAGTAGAACGCAATTTATGCACTTCTCGACAAAAAGCTCAAGTCTTAATTAGAGCTGGAGAAGTAATGGTAAATCAACAAATAATTGATAAACCGGGAACAGAAGTTGATTCGGAGGTAGATATTAAAGTTAAACAAAAATCTCTCTATGTATCTAGGGGAGGCTATAAACTTGCAAAAGCACTAGAATATTTTTCTATTAATATTTATGACAGAATATGCCTTGATGGTGGCATATCTACAGGGGGATTTACTGACTGTTTGTTAAAAGCAGGTGCTAAATTAGTTTATGGTATTGATGTTGGATATGGACAAGTTGACTGGGGTTTGCGTAACGATCCTAGAGTAATTTTGAAAGAGAGAACTAATTTACGTTATCTGACTCCTACAGAATTATATGGTAATTTATTCTCCTCAAATATTGGTTCCGAAACACAAGAAAATATCCCAGAAATATACCCTGATTTAGCAGTAGTTGATGTTTCTTTTATTTCTTTAACTAAAGTTTTACCTGCTTTATGGCAATTATTAATTCCTCCTCGTGAGACAATATTGTTGGTAAAACCTCAGTTTGAGGTAGGAAAAAAACGAGTGGGGAAAAAGGGTGTTGTACGTTCCTCTACTGACCAAGCGGAGGCAATTTTTCAAGTATGTTCTACTGCTCATAATTTAGGATGGAGATATTCTGGTTTAACTTGGTCTCCCATACAAGGTCCTGCTGGTAATATAGAATATTTGTTGTGGTTAAATATTGAGAGTACATTTTTACCAGAGATGGCAGCGATCGCTCAAATCACAAAGTTAGCTCAACAAGCATTTAATCATGCTTGATAAAATGTTAAATTTGGCTGTTAAATTTGAGTAAATTTTTCAGATAAATTTGATTTTGATTGAATTATTACTCCCGAATCTAATTCAGAGCAGCAAAAAATGTATGTAAAATATTTATTCTGCTAAAATGTTACTACTTAAATACAATTGCTATATAGATAATTTTTTTGTGACTATTAAATTCAATATATATTCAAGCTTTTAGTTATGTCCAGCCAGAGAATCAGCAGATATTTTCTTTTCTTAATTAAACTATCTATTTATATATTTTGTACTTCGTTTATTTTTAGCACAATAGTTTCTGCAAAAATTATCTCTGTTAAATTAGCAGATAAATTTTTATATAGTTTAATAGTATTTGGTGATTTTTTAAGAGGAATAGAAATCGTTGAGCTGTTCAATATTGTTGCCTTTGCTGTGATCGGAATGGTTTTTGGTTTAGCAACTATTTTTTTGCCTAAGTATCTAGGGCGTTATGTTAGTACAATTTTATTAATAATTTTAGTACCAATAATTTTTATCACAACTCAAATAGTAAGATATGACCTCTGGGTAGAACAAGTTGCAATTAATGATAATTTATCCCTGAATCAAGCTGAACTACAAGCTAATTCGTTTTTAAAACAAAGAGTCAGAAATGATGGGATATATGGCTTATATTTATATACAGCTCAATTCCCAATTCTGCCTGATAAAAAAGTACAGATGAATAATTTGGATAGATTAGAAAAAACTGTTAATTCCAAGTTTGTGAGATTAACTGGTGTTCCACCAGGGGTAATTTCTTGGAGTATGAGTTTATGTTTTTGGGTAATTAGAATTTTTTATTTTATCATAACAGTAGTAACTACAGTTGTTCATTTTAGAGAAGGTTTAAGGATAGTGAAATGTTGATTTTGTAGATTAAATGGTATTGCTCAACAAGTCATAATTTTTGCGATTTCTTTTCTGATAATTAAAGGAATGTCAAAACTAATACTTTTACCTGTTTAGGACTATCAGTTAAATTTTACTCTGGGAATTATACAGCAGAGAATTTACAGCGTTGTTGCTGATAGATGACCTTATACCAATTGTAAAAAAGAATATGATGCTTGATAAAACTTCAACTATCAACTAATTAATAAAGTTTTTCGACTTTATCCCTTTGATAAGCAGCCTTTTTCTTTGTTTTTCCGATGATTTCACCACACCCTAAACCCGACAACCAACACCCAAGATTGATAATATTTGTAGCAAACATTTATCAATTTGGTATTACGCCACAACCAAAAGTTGTAGGGACGTTCCATTTCCATGGAACATCTCTACTCTGGTCTACCTATTTGTCAACATTTTAATTGAATTGATTGGATAAAACATACTGCTTCAGCAGAGGTAAAAGAGTAAAGTTATTTTCTTGTTTTTCTATGAGGGAACGTCGCTGCAAAGATTTAATTATATTCAATAAGTCTGAAGGTGGTATTTGTAAATTATCTAATAAGGTTGAAATAGTTACTGGTTTTGTTTCGGTTGCTAAGTGGTAGATTACTTGTTTTTCTAATTCTGATAAACGGGCAAATTGCTGATGTAATAATTCTTTGATGTCTGCATCTAAAAATTGAGGGTCATATTGAAATAATTCTAAGATACTTCCACTGAATAGCTCGTTAATAGTAGTGGCAATTATATTTAACCAAGTCGGGTTGCTTTGATAAAAATCAATCAATTTTTTCCATTTATCGTCTACTTGTAATTCTTGGTCTTTGAGAATTTTTGTAGCTGCTTCTTCGTCTAAACCTTTGAGGTGTAATGAACGAACGGATGTATTTTTTGCTGTACTAATTTCTCTGAGTTTTTCTCTACTAATTATTAGGCAACAACTTTGATGGGGGAGTTCGGCGATAAGTTGGAAAAATTGACTGTAGTTTTCATGTTCTGGAAGGTAATGACTTGCTAGTTTGCCACTGTTAAATATTGTTTGGATGTCATCTAGTATTATGAGGCAACGGTGCTTTCTCAAGTTTTCTAAAAGATGGGAATTTTCGGAAGTTTCGAGAGTGGAATTTTGGTTAGAGATAAATTTAATGAGTCGGGTTTGAATTGTTTTGAGTGGTGGGGAGTCTCGCAGACTTTGCCAAATTATATAGTCGAATTTGTTTTGAATATTTTTGATGAGTTGGAGAGCTAATGTTGTTTTACCAATGCCATTTATTCCGTGGAGGATTACTAATTTTTTTTGTTCTTGCAGAATCCATTTTTTGAGGGTTTTTATTTCCTGGGTTCGACCGTAGAATTTTTTATAGTCTGGTGCGTCTGAGAGGTTTATTTTTGGTTTAGGTATAGTCTGGGGTTTGTTGATATTTGGTTGAGTCAAATTTTCAGTGTTTATAGTTTCTGAAGAGGGGGAAGTTTCAGGGAAAAAATTTATATTGTTAATTCCTATAAAATCTTTTTCTACATTTCCAGATGAACCTATAGAAAACTGCCATCTATTAAATGTAGTGCGTAGATTAGATTTATTTACTTGTTCTCCGAAAGTCTCTGAAAAAGTTTTCCATAATTCTGAAGCGACATCTCTAACATGACCGTTAGTGCATTGAAATTCTTGAGCAATTTCTGAATATTTCTTACCTTGAAAAGTACCTCTTAATATGACTTGTTGTAGGTCGTCTAAATGTTTTCCTGTTTGATTAAAGATGAGATGGTCAGCTAAATTTAATATTTCTTGGATATCCATAGATGCAGGTCAGTAGGAAAGTTTTGTATATTCTAGTCCGACATTACCCTACACCCTAATTTTTTTAATCAAATTTAATGACAAAAAGGATATTTTTCAATTATAAAACTCCCTACTTATGCCGACAATTCCCTACTGACAAGAAAAAAAATTTGTGATGGAATTAAAGAATAGCAAACATTAAGTCGCTAGGTTGATTTATGACTGAAGAATCAGAGCTAGTTCAATTAATTATAGAGAATTTTTATGAGATTCTGAGATATTTACAGCAACAATATGATGAGTTACCCCCGGAACTGAAAAAGGTTGTTGAAAGTATTGATTTTTTAGACCTTGAAGTAGATAGTTTACTTATTAATAAACGAGAAGTTTATCAAATAGTTGCTAAGTTTCTTCAAGAAAACTTAAATGAAAAACTACCTTTACCTTTATGTCTGAATGCTACCCATATTATTTGCGGAGAAGATGACCCAAGGTTATTAAAAGAAAGAACTGGAGATGCAGAAAAACTTGCTGAGGATGCCAAAGAATTAATTTTGACTATTAAAGTGCATTATGAACTATTAAAAAATTTCACATATAACCGGAGAACTGAAATTTTTTATCAGGAAAAAAATCAACCAGCAATTAAAAAAGTAGAAGAGGAATTAGATTGGGATAGACTCCCTGGTAATGTCCGCTCAAGCTATTTAATTAAAGGTCAAAAAATATCAACTTTGAAACTTTATCCAATAGAGTAGAAAATTATGGCAGAACCATTTTTAGTAGCTATAGCAATAGCATTAGGATTAATCGCAGTTGCAGTAGCTGTAATAGCAACATTTTGGAAGCAAATTCTAAAATGGGTAGAAGATAGTCTTTTTCCTTGGATTAAAACTAATATTCCGTGGATTGAAAGTGAAGTAAGAGAAGCCTTTAGTGCTATAGATAATGTTGTTGTTACTACCCGTAATCTTATTCGTAAAGCGTGGAAAAAGTTGCGTGAATATTTGCTAAAGCAAGTAATAACATTTGAAAGACAATCATCAGGTGAATGGGAAAAGGAAGTCACATCTTGGATGATTAAAGTTCTCGAATCAGGCGAAAAAGTACCAGCAAAAATAGTTGTAAAAGAAGTAGTACCCTGGGAGTTGCTACCTCCAGATGTTCGTGCAGAGTGGTTAAAACGAGAGAAAAGTAAGGCGGAAATTGATGTAACTGAGTATCGCGAGCGAGAAATTATGGAAATGTTTGCTTAGTCAAGTCAAATTTTTCAGAGGAAAAACTCTGACTATTTGGAAGTGAAAAAAAATGGATAAAAAGTTCCGTCAATATTTGCTAAAGCAAGTAATAAAATTAGAAAGATAATCATCGGGTGAATGGATAAAGCAAGTTACATCTTCGGCAATCAAAATCCTTGAATTGGGTAAAAAAGTTCCGGTAAAAGTTTGTCTAGAAAAAGAATGGGATTGGGATGAAATACCTCCAGATGTTCGTGCAGAATGGCTACGTCGTGAGAAAAGTATGATTGAAATTTATGTAACTAAATCTCACGATCAATAAATTTATGAAATGGAAATATCTGCCTAGTCAAGTAGCATTTTTCAAAGGAAAAACTCTAACTATTTGGAGGTGAAAAAAAATGGATAATATAAAAATTGCTTTGCTTTCTATTTCTGGAATTCTAGGTTTAGGTTCTGGAGTATTCTATTTTTTAAGTAAACAGAATGAAACAGAAACTCGCACCAATATTGATAGATGCTTTGAGGAAAGATTGGCAATTTCATTAGCAGAAAAGTTAGACCAATCGACTGAAGAAATTTTAACAACGCTTCGGGGTGCATCAAATCCTATAATTGCCGATAAAATTCGTGAAATAATTGATTCTGCTAGGTTAACTTTTACAAGGAAAAAATCTATTGATGATGTAGAGATTCGTCTAAATGTAGATTACATTAATGGTAAATCTTTCTCGGTAGCTACTAACTGGAACTGGGATGAATTACCACAAACAATTAGGTCTGAATTTCTCCGAAGTGATAGTAAGACTGTGAGTCTTCCGTGGTATTTTCCTTGGGATAATCAATAAATATTATCTCATTAATCCTATGTATCAATTCTCATAAAGAGTCAGGTATTAATTTCTAGGTTTGAGGTAGCAGAAAACAGGGAAGAGAAAAGTTGGCAGAGCATATCTGGTAAAGTAATAAAGATTGTTTCATCATTCCTCCTCGCAATGAAATTTGAACTTAATTAAACCCACCTAATTAGGGTTTGCTGAAAAAGTATTTTTGTTGAGGCATAGAAATTCTATGCAATGTCCGTATAGAGTCAGAATAAATAGGAGTTATAGAGAAAGTAGTCGAAAAAATCGTAAGAGCGATTTTCCTGTCTCCCTTACCGCAAAATGCTCACTTTTTCAACTATATCAAATAAAAAGCTGATACTTTTTCAAGGCTTCAAATTTCTAAAATCTTTATCTGTTCTTTATCTCTAAAAACTTTTAAATTTAATCAGGAAGCCATAATTATATTGGGTGCATCTCATATTTATTTGCCAAAATAATTTTTTCCTATTTTCTATTCCCTTTTTCCAGTTAAGTGTTCCCTAAAAGTGGTAAATTTTTGGCTTTCTTCACCCATTGAGATGCACCCATTATATTTTTGATTAACTGAGGAGAATTAATTTATGCCTACAGGATGGAAAAAAGTCATAAATACAGAAGAAACAAAAAGTACAAATTCCAACCAACCTCCCGAACAAACTTCCACTAATAAATCCTCTGAAAAAACATCTGAAATAAATAGAATGGAAATGTTTATTCCAGAAAATCCTCAGAGAAGTTTAGAAAATCTAATTGTTCCCTCAACCGTAAAAAATAGAATTGATACTGCACTGAATAGAATTAAATATCACCACACTTTATATGAACAGTGGAACTTAAAAAGTATAGACCCTCGCGGTCAACGTACCACAATTAATTTATTTGGATTACCAGGTACAGGTAAAACATTTTGTGCAGAAGCTATCGCGCACTTTTTAGGCAAAACAATTATCAAAGTAAACTATGCAGAAATAGAGTCTAAATATGTAGGTGAAACTCCAAAAAATATTACGGCAGCTTTTGACAAAGCTAAAGAAACTGACTCAGTTTTATTCTTTGATGAAGCTGACTCTATCTTGGGAAAAAGATTAACTAATGTCACTCAAAGTTCCGATCATGGAGTTAATGTTAGTCGTTCTGTAATGTTACTTCAGTTAGACAAATTTGATGGAGTAGTAATTTTTGCCACGAACCTCGCAAAAAATTATGATGGTGCATTTGTGCGCCGAATTTTGGCACATATTGAATTTGAATTACCAGACAAAGAATGTCGAATTAAACTATGGAAATATCTACTGCCAAAAGAAGTACCAACCACAGAAGATGTTAATCCAGAATGGTTAGCAAATGAATCAGAAGAACTTGCCGGAGGTGATATTTTAAATGTTGTAATTGCAGCAGCAAGTCGCGCAGTTATGAGAGAAGGAGAAGCTCAAAAAATTTCCCCTTTTGACTTCGCTGAAGAAATCAAATTTGTGCGAGAAGCAAAGACAAAAATCGGTTCTCCTCACTATGAAACTAATCGACAAAAAGCCAAAGTTAAAGAGACAGAAATAGAACGAGGTGATTTATCTCCAGAACTTCAGAGTCGCTACGATGAAGCTATTTCAGAAATAGATAAGTCTGAGGAAAATTCATCAGAAGTAGATTGATAAATACAGCAAATTCCATCTTGCTGAATTACTAGCGCAATACGGTTCAAATAAGCCAAAAATTAATCTAGTAGTGAACCTAAAGATAGGCTTTTCACATCATAAATTTGGCAAACAAATTCTTAACTGAACCGTATTAGGCAAATGTAGGCAAGATATATCCATTACAAAAATCACCTCATTAATATCTGTACTTTATATACCGGGAATTTACTGTAACTCCTGACTTTTCTCTTCCTTCAAAAAATTGGTTATCGCTAACTGAAAATATGTAAAATCTAACCAATCTAATTAAATATATAAATATAAAAAAACTAGAAAATTCATTAGCTTCTTCCTTATTTTTTAAATAATTCCTGTTGCAAACTATAAATTATAGTATCCGGTTCTACCTGAGTCAAAATATCATTAATCACAATATCTTGTCCTAAAGGTCCCCAAGTACAACCCCTTTCCAAATAAACTTTAGCTGCATTACCAATAGCATAAGTTCCATAAGCAGCAATAGAAGCTTGAGTAATAGCTACTCCAGCATAAGAAATAATATCAACTTTTCCTAAACCTAATACTAAGTTACTACCCAAATCTCCCAACAACATACCACCCCCACTCAACATAATTATTTTCCAGAGTTTACTAGCTTCATAACTAGTCATCGGCAAATTATAAAGACGAGCCAAAAAACGAATTAATGCTAAATCTACAAAAGTAGTACCAATTACATCAATAACAGCAATTGGATTAATAGCAATAGCCAAAGCTTTATACTTGGCAAAATTCCAGATTAAATCATCAGCTTCATCTTGTTTAATCTTAATAGTTTTATTGGCAATAGTTAACTCTGCTTCCCTCGCTTGTAACAAAGAGTTTAATGCCAAAAGCGAACGCCCTTCCCGCTGTAAAATTCTGATTATTGTATTTCTTAAATCATCTATTTGAGGTGGAGGAGTTTCCCACTCGTGAGTCACTCTACCATCAGGCCATTCAATTCTTACAGGTATTGGAGCAGGTTCTGCCGCCACCATTATCACTTCTGAGACATAATATATATCCTTTCCATCCGTTCCATCTATTAAATTTTCTGACTTATTCTCAGCAATTTGTTGAAGATTTTGATAAATTTCTTGTCGTTCTGTTTCTGGATATAAATCAATTTTATTAAATACCAAAATCAATGGCTTTTTTGCCTTCCTTAACTCAGACAAAGCATCATATTCTGTACGAGTAATATCCCCAGAAACCACAAACAAAATTAAGTCAGCTTGACGACTAACTTCTTTTGCCATTTCGCCACGGACTTCACCCGCAACTTCATCTAATCCCGGAGTATCTATTAAGTCTACTTTTATTAATTCTGGTTGACTAGAATTAGGATAAATATTAGGTGTCCAACGCACAGATCGAGGCCATTGAGTAACTCCATTGAGAGGACCTGTTTCTAATATTTTTTCACCTAATAAAGTATTTAAAACTGCTGATTTTCCCCTACTAACAAGACCAAAAGCAGCAATCCTAATTACTCCTTGGTCTAGTTTATCAATATTAGACTTTAACAAATCTAATTGAGTTTGTAAGGTGGCTGGTAATTCTGGATCGGTTATTTTCTTCCCTACATCTCGAAGGGTAGAATATCTATTTAAAGCTCTACGTAAACTTGCTCGCGCTCGTTTCCAGTGAAGTTGACCTTGTTGACGATCGCTTCCTGTAGTTTGAGTAGATTTTGTTGTTATTTCTGGAGAAATGTTGGAGTTAGTCAAGGTTAAATTTAAAGAAGATAATTCAGGTATATTAGTCTGCAAATAACATTTCCAATATTGTTATTTGCAACAGATTTTTGAGGGTATTTTTCTAATGCTTTGCTGAATTGGATAATCGTTTTTTCTAGTTTATCCTGTCTGAATCAAGCTGCAACAAATATATTATACTAACTCCCAAAAAGAATGCTAGAACTGAGAGATACTTTAACAATTAAGTAATTAGTAAAATTCAACATTTTTTTTGACAATTACTATCTGTTCTTTATATTTTTCTTTGCTTCCCACACCTCCCACACCTCCCACACTTCCCTCTCCCCCAGCCCTATCAAAGATAGCAAAGTTTTTGATAAATGGTATTACAAGAATCAGCATTTGGTTCTATATAAATATATTTTTAGAAACTTTTTCTTGCTGCTTTTATAGCAATCATGAATCGTAACTATTCAGGTTACGGGGTTGACAATATCCTAGATTTATGAGTTTCTAACTCTACGGAAAAATTTTTGTATTAGACTAACACAGTTTACTGGCGAACGCTATCCCAACACAAAATAGTTTTTAACGCAACCCCAAGACCTAAATTCTTACCATGAATCAGATTTGATAATGAAGGTTTTTCTGAAAAGAATACAAGTATCTATCATATTCAAATGATACATTTTTTCTTTCTTATTCTCTGTTCCCTTTTCCCTGTTCCCCGTTACCTAAAAGTCTCCAATATATGACAACTTAAATCATATTGCTATAGTTTTCTTTTTTACACTAAAGATTCAGAGAGTGTTTGTAAACCAAAGATTAAGACGGTCAGAGTGCTTAATGTTCGGTGGGTGGGGTGCGGAAACTTAAATTTTGGCTAGGATTCATAATTATTGGCCCCTAACCCACCCTACGCCTGGATTTAATATTCCTTTTACAAACAGTCTCTCAAGGAAAAGGAAAATTAATAACTTAAAAGTTGTTTTTTTTGATTAGCGTAGATTTCTAACCCTTGTTTTCCTCCGATAACTATATCTAAATATTATTTAGTGGTAATCAGTAGTAATCTAAACACACAAACTTCTCTCTTCCCATCCCTGGGAAAATCTCAAGCAAATTATCTATTAAGACCTCTAGAAAATCGAAGTTAGAGTATAACAACTCATCAAAATTGAACAATTGAAAGTTAGTAAACCTGCCTGACTTCAATAAACTATTATTTTGCCTAATTCTGTAAACTTTCCACCTTTTTACCTTGTGGCAAAATATGACTCGTTACCTGGGAAACAAAAGATTTTAAGAAATTATTTTCTTGAGTTTGCCTAAATACCCTTTGCAGAATTTTTCCTAACTTCTCAACATTTACAGAATTACTATCTGTTTGAGTTGGAAAATATTCTATTAAACTCATACCTGCCACTCTTGTCAAATAAGCAACACTTACAGCTTGCACCACACCACCAGCCACAAAAGTTACACTGTTACTTTTCAAGATAGTAGTTAATGCTTTTGTCGAAAGTTCTACTAAGCCTAATTTAACCATCAACTCTGCTATTCTTCCCGCAACTTGTTTGCCTTGTTCTAAAGAAAACTTTTGCTCATATATCTCACTCAAATCTACTATTAACTGAGCATTAATTGCTGCTGTTGCTAATAAGTCTAAAGCCGGAACTGGATTAGCAAAAGCTGTTGCTGCAGCTATCCATTGATACTGTTCTATAACAGGAATCGCAACCTCTCGTCTCACTTTATGTAACAAACTTTTTGCTTCTAAAGTGACAATTTCTGCTTTTCTTTTAGTCGTTGCCCAAACTAATTGTTGACTTTCATCTACTAATATTTTATTGAGCCTTTCTATCAATCCAGAAATTTCAGGAAGTGGTTGTTCTATAAATTCTTCAATACTGCCATCCGGTTGATATTTTTTCACCTTAACTGAGTTAGGATTAACAGCCGTTCCAACTACATCTTCTGCTGAATTAATATTTGATAATGTCTCTTTTAGTTTCTGTAATATCTGCGGTTTTTGGTCTGGTAAATATTGGTCTTGTTTATTCCAAACAAGGAGAAAACGTTGACCTAGAGATGTTAGTTTTGATAAAGCTTGATACTCTGAATCTATCAAATCACCTGTGGTGATAAATAATATTAGGTCATAAGTTGATAGAGCATTAATTTCATTATTTTCTTGTACTATTTTCGATTCCCGACACCATGATATATCGTTAATTTCTATTTCATCGGATGGAGAAACCCACTGAGTCTTTAATATTTTTGCTAAAGAGGTTTTACCTACTCCGTGACTACCTGTAACTGCAACAGTTAATTTTTGTCTTTGCAGTTCGTCGGTGAGTGTTTTTAATTGTTGCTGTAGTTGGCTAATGGAGATATTAACTTTTGCTTGAGTTTTACTATTTTTTGTTTCTTTTAAAAGCTTATCTATAGTTGTGCTTGATAAAGCGATCGCTTGTTCTGCAGCTTCTTTAGTAGGTGGTGGTGCAATGAGAGTTTGATTTTGAGAAGGTGTAGATTGGGGTTTCTTGAACAGCCATAATCCCACACCAGCAGCCATAATTCCTAGTATACTAACTTCACCTAATTCTGCCATTGAGTTTTGGACAGTATCTAATAACCAGAGAAGTAGAGATAATCCAATTCCCCCTACTAGGATTGGTCGTCGTAATTTAACAGTCATTTTTTTATCCCAGAAAATTACCTTTTTGTTTCAGTTTATCATGTTGAGCTTTTTCTATGTTCTGAGTAAGATAAATTTAATTGATTCCTACTAAACTTTATTCAATTAATGATTGAGGAGTGATAGTGACAGAAAATAACAGACTTTCAGATCAAGCCATTATTTTCATCCCTGGATTTTCTAGTAAAGAACAAGGATATAGTATCAACTTACTGAGTGAAGGTTTTCAAAATTTAGAGGTTTTACAAATTCAAGAATTGGGGAAAGTACAAATTAGCGGTCATACCGGCAGAAAATTTATAATGAATGATGGCAATACCAGCCAAAATCTTGATATTTATGAAGCTTTTTGGCTAGATATCTTTTCTGAAAAGAAACTCAGCAATAATAATTTACAACATAAGTTATTTCATGGATTTTATATGCTGTTATATTGGGTATTTTCTCCTGTATGGAAAAGTTTTTTTTTACTAGTCCTTATCTAACACTCAATCTCATCGCATCTCTATTGTTGTTATTATTATGGTATTCAGGTATTTTACTCTTAGTTATGAAAGCTATTGGGGAAAGTGGTAGTTTCTTTGGGCAACCTTTACCAGCAGAATTGGCAGAATTTATCGGTAAATTGGGTCAAAACATCAGTAGTTTATCTGTTTGGGTAATTGTGAGTATAATTCTTACCTTTTATCCTATAGAACCAATTATTGACATATTTTACTTTGTCACAAAATACTTAATTCTCAATGCTGACGGTATCAATATTAGGAGTAAAATTAGGCATAGAGTAATTCCTGTTATTGATGATGTTTTAGCAAACTACCAACAAGTTACTATTGTATCTCATAGTTTTGGGGTGATTATTGGTACTGATATTTTGGCAGATTATCAAAACAATAAATCGTTAAATTATTTAACATTAGGAGGAGTCTTAAAGATATTATCATATAAATCCCGATGGATTCTAAAAGAAATAGAAAAATGCTGTAATAATCAGATTTTATTGAGTTGGACTGACTATTATTCTCAAAAAGATTGGTTTGCAGCAAAAACTCCTCAGCCAAAAACTACTAATTCTCATTCAATTCAAATCACATCTCATCAAATGCCAATATATTGTTCCATTTGGGAGCAATTATCGGGTAAAACACATTCACTATATTTGTATAACCCTACTTGGATTGTAGACCTACTGAAGCTGAATAATTAAATACCTAATCAGGTGATAAAATAGACTTGATTGAAATCTATTTCACATCTTTCGTATAGTAGTCTAAAAGTTTTTCAATACCTTCTTGCTAAGGCAGATTTAGTATGATAGCTAAATTTACGGATTGTGAAAATAAAAAAAGGCTGTTGGTCAACGATTATATGATTTTTAGTAGTCAGTAGTTAAAACAGCTTTTTTCCTTGCTATAAATCTTACTTCGATAGGAATTTAATACCCTCTTTCACCAATTCCCAAAAAATAAAGTTGGTAAATTTTTACTTTTACCAACTCTTCTTCAGATTTTATTAAAAATAATGGCGGGAGATGGATTTGAACCATCGGCCTTCGGGTTATGCTTACCACTACAGTTTTCACTGCCTTAATTCTGAGCTTCAGAATTAGTTTTGTGGTCTGGACTGTCCCTTTACCCTCAGCTTCTATCAACTCAGTTTTTGAACTACTGGTTCATACAACTGTTAGGGTACTTGCCTAACCAGTCTCTACACCTTCTCCTTCAATATTGGAGCTTGGCTCGGGATTACCCCGCTCACGGCTTCCCCGAATTTGACAAGTAAACACATACAAGTTTCCTTGTATGCCGCCCTTCATAAGGTTTAACTTCAAGTTATCCAACTAGCGGTGTATTTCTTTAAACTTGAGTTAATAGTGTAACCTTATAACTTAAGCCCGACGAGCTACCAGACTGCTCTATCCCGCGTCGTCTTTTATTAGTATAAACATAACCAAACTAAAATTGCAACCCTATTACAGAAAAAATTTCTAAATATCTATCAATGTCCAGGCTATCTAAATCATGGACATTTCTCCGATTACCTCCAAACGCTTCACATCACTAAGAAGCATATACTCATCAGCGAGAGCTTCAGCGATCGAGGGGCTAATCCAACCCATCTGAGTCAACAAATGAATAGCTACAGCATATTTAGCCCGTTTAGCACCATCATTAACTTTAATCGCCAAACCCATCCCTTCACCTACTCTACCAATACACTGCAACCCCTCAGCTCCCGACTTACTAACCAATTCCCCCTTAGTCAAGCGTATTAACTCTGTATCAAAATGTCCTTCCCCTGCCACCATTTCTGGGTGATAGGTCATAGCCCGGACAATTCTTTCAAGGTCTAAACTATTACCGGAAGCTAATTTGGCATAGAGGCTAGCCATTTGGGCGAGGGTCATCAGATAAGTTGGAGCCCCACAATCATCCCTAGCCCCAATAAATTCTTCTGCTGGCATTGCCAATAAGTCAGCCACTTTACTAATAATTAACTGCTGTATGGGATGTTTAACTTGCAGATAACTTTCCATTGGCCAATGTCTTTGCTGACAAACAGCTAGCATACCAGCGTGTTTACCCGAACAGTTATGTTGCAAAGGGCTATTTTTGCCTGGTGGAGTTGGACATTGTAACTTGGATGGATCAATATTACAGCGCCAGAGAACGTTAAAAACCTGTCTTGCTGGCTCTATGGTACCGAGATGGGAGCTACAGATAATAGCGAGGTCTATGTCAGTTAAGTCATAGCGTTCTAATGTGCCTGTAGTAGTAACAGCTAATGCTTGAAATGGCTTAAGTGCTGAACGGACAAATGTGGCAGTATCAGAATCTCCGGCCACAGATAAAACTCGGCCCCGGTGGTCACTAACAGTGGCCTGAACTTGGTGAGTTGATTCAACAATACCTTCTCTGAGCAGTCTGACTTCTAATTGTGAATTTTGTGTTCTTTTTCCCCTTGTCATCTTTTATTCATTATTTTGGGTAAGGGGCTAGCATACTTAAATGGAGCTGCCAGCTTTATTTAAGACAGATTCTATACTATATCTTGATCTGGCATAAATCAGTGAAAATTTTTTGCCGGAAATTTTGATCTGACGATGGAAATAATTATTCACAGATTATAAACTATCTATCAAGTGAATATTTAAAGTAGGATTAACCTCATATTTATTGCTTATAAACAAAAAATAAATCAGCCATTAGTTTTTTAAATATTTTATGCTTTTATACCATTTTCAAAAAATATTGCTACATTGGTTTTCTTATAGGTGTTAGATGGTAAGAATGAAAGAGAACAAGTTTAAATATTCCTCTCCTTTGCTGTCCGGATTTTACTGTAACAATCCCCTCGCTAAGGCGGGGGCATGGCTTGATTGAATTTGGTATTAGAGTTAATGGTGTTAGAATCTAATTCTATTTGCTGGCAATTTATCAAATACTTTATGATAGTATGGTATGATAGAGCTATTTTTATATTTATTTTGGTTAGAACATCATAATAAATACCAGATAATGCCTCCGCTAATAATTAGTAGTAGAAAAACATAAAAAGTTTTGTGTAATCTTTGCAGAAGCGGTTTAACTTGATAGTTAACTATCAAGCTATCCTTGGCAATTTCCTCTGGAGTTTTCAGCCAGGTTTGTCCATCATACCATCCAGACTCTTCATAAAAAACAGTCTTATTAGCCAACCGCGAGCGCACATAATTCCAACCTAAATATAACCGCAATAATACTAGACTTAGTATTAAACTTGCACCTGCTGCTCCACCAAGCAAAAATTGAAATGAATATTTTTCTGGAGGAAAACTTACTGCCGCCACTGGTCCTGATATTAACCAACTCCACACCCAAACCCAGGCCAACTTAGCCAAATATTTAGGTCTTTCCAAAGTTACCCAACAAAAAAACCATGAATCTTTAAGTTCTTGATATTCATTTGCTGGTTGCTGTTCTGGTGGAACAGGAGATAAAGATGCTGTCTGTCCGATCATAAATCAATATTTTTCCTCACTTATTTGACATTAGTTAAAGAACTATTTAAGCTTGACAGCTTCAGCCTAATTTATCAATTCTGAAATATCTATTCTTTCTGCATGACCCCAGAATGCTTCTAAGTTGTAAAACTCTCGTTCTTCTGGCTTCAATATATGAACTATAACATCACCGTAATCGATCAATACCCAACTACTTTCCCCTTGGCCTTCTAATCCTTGAGGATAAATCTGTTTTTCAACTTCTAATTTTTGAGCGATCGCCTGAGATATAGCTCTTACTTGGACATTAGAATAACCTGTAATCAGCACAAAGTAATCTGCCAAATAAGATACTTCTGATACTTTAATGACTACAATATTATCTCCTTTCCGGTCTAATGCTGCCTGAACAATTATCGATGTCAATTCTAAGGTTTCATCCTGTTCAGAATTGGTAGCATTTTTTTTCGTAGATAAGGATTTTATTTGAGGATAATTTGACATCAAACTCTCTATTTCCTGAATTAATTATTAATTTCTCTTAGCTAATTTTTAGCCTCTATTTTGATTGTATCTTGTGAATTTATGGAATGCTTAAACTTATATTAATCTACTATTTCTTGGCCTCCTCTAGAAACCAATTTCTCGTGAGGATAGTTCGTGGGTGGATTAAACGACTAGTAGCAAGTAAGTTCTTTATAGTATACTCACTAGTTAGCCAAACTGCTTGATAGAGACTTTCTCTACTCAGTTGCCTCAAACTCTCTAGTTCTTGGCTTTTACCTCTGCCTGGTTCTAAAGTATCTGCCAGAAAAACCACGCAACTTAGCTTACTCATGCCTGGATGTCCTAGAGTATGGTGAGCGATCGCTGCTAAAATTTCCTTGTCTTCAATGCCAAATTCTTTTCTGGCCACAATTGCACTAACATCTGCGTGAAGCAAATGAGGACAAATTTCAAATACTGAATCTATTTCTAATCCTTCTGACTTAGCCATTTTTAATAGAACTTGGCTGTCAAAATATTTGGCAAGGTCGTGCATCAATCCTGCTAGCCTCGCTTTTTCTTCGTCAAGAAAGTAATGCCCAGCTAGCTCTGTCGCCATTTTTTCTACTCTTAAAATATGTTTGACTCTAGAGATTGGAACATGAGCAGACAGCCACTTTAATATTTCTTGCCTCAGATGGAGAGACTTGACATTTTTTATAATTTCAGTATTGGCAGTATTGGCAGTATTGGGAGTAAAAAATTCCTTAGCCTTCATAAACCATGATAACTTTTGTAACAGTTGATGCTCAAACTAAACCCTGATCCAAAGACTGATATCTGAATCAAAAAGGCTATCATCTAGTCACATTTAACCTCAACCATTTATCTAATTTGTCTATTAAGACTTAGACTGAAAAATGGTATTAAATATTAATCTTGATAACTTGCCTCAAAAAAATCTACTTTTTCTAAATTTAAGTAACTGACTATTGAGAATACTTTAGGTTTACCAAAATTTTATTTAGAGGCTTCGTGGGATAATATAGATAGATAATTCTAGTGAATTTTACCCTTGAGTATAAAAATTTTGCAACTAGAGAAACCTTTGTGTATTAAATTTAGATCAGGATATACTAAAAGCAAATGATAACTGATTTTGCTAAAATAAGTTCAATTGAAAAGTTTATTAATTTTCAATTAATTCGTACTCACTGAAAGTCCGAAACATAGAAATATGCCATCTTCAGAGTCGTCAGCGCCAATGTCACAGAATGAGGGAACAGCCACTCAGTCAACCACCTCAAAGACCGAGTTTGTCGTTGAGTTCTGGGGTGTACGAGGTAGCATACCAACCCCAGGTAGTAAAACAGTTCGCTACGGTGGTAATACCTCTTGTGTAGAAATGCGTCTAGGGGAAACGCGCTTAATTTTTGATGGAGGTACAGGTTTAAGAGTATTGGGACTAAACCTACTTAAGCAAATGCCAGTAGAGGCCCATATATTATTTAGCCATACTCATTGGGACCATATTCAAGGATTCCCATTTTTTGTTCCAGCATTTGTCCCGATTAACAAATTTCATATATATGGCGCAATAGCACCTGATGGTACAACAATTAAAGATTGTCTATCTGACCAAATGTTACATCCTAACTTTCCCATTCCTATACAGGTAATGGGATCTGAGATGAAGTTTTATGACTTTAGTAGTGGAGAGACTGTTAAGATTAAAGATATTGAGATTGAAACAGCATCTCTAAATCATCCTAATTTTGCTGTTGGATATAGAATTTCCTGGCAAGGTAAAACTGTAGTTTACTGTCCAGATACAGAACATTATCAAGACCGTTTTGACGAAAATGTACTACATCTGTCTCGCCAGGCTGATTTGCTAATATATGATGCGACTTACACAAATGCTGAATATTATAATATAGACTCTCCAAAAATTGGTTGGGGACATTCTACTTGGGAAGTAGGGGTAGAAATAGCAAAAAAAGCAGGTGTGAAACAGATAGTCATGTTTCAACACGATCCATCTCATAATGATCAATTTTTGGATGAAGTTCAAATTGCTCTTCAGTTAGTATTCCCAAATGGGTTAGTTGCAAAAGAAGGTATGAGAATTCCTCTTTAGTAATACCAAAGTAATACCAATTTCATGTACTTAAGCTACTCATGTTTAGAGTAGTCAGTAGTCAGTAGTGATGAGGTAGCGTGAGTCGCTTTATACCAAATTCAGGCAAAGATTGTGACAATAAAATCTTTTGACAAAGGATCGAAATATTTGCGCTTCTTCAAGACCTACCACCTCACACCTATAACCAGGCAATGTAGCAATATTTTGATGAAAATTGTATTAAGGTAAAAAACTGTGATGTATTAGTGCTAAAGGGCAAGAGCAAGAGATAATATTCATGTCCATATATATTACAAATAAACGTAGACGACGACCACCTTTTTTTTTGCTGTTACTAATAATATTTCTATGGAGCATGAGTAGTGGTTGGGTTTTGGCAAAAATTTCTACTGCCACAACTCCTAAAAATACTGATAATCAATTAATTAGTAATGTAGATGTAGTTCCTCCTCGTTATCAGACAGGTTTATCAATATACCTAGAAAAGTGCGCTACCTGTCATATTGGAATACCACCCCAAGTCCTCCCCACAGAAACTTGGCAGATAATTTTGCAGGACTCTCAACATTACGGTGTACAACTCCCTATTCTCCAAGACCCTGCTCTTCAACTTGTTTGGAACTATTTACAAATTGCTTCCCGTCCCAAATCTCCGCAAGAGGATAGAATTCCCTATAGAATGGCTAGTTCCCGTTACTTCAAAGCTCTTCATCCCAAAGTCCAACTTCCCCAAGAATTAAATATCAAGAGTTGTGTTACTTGTCACCCAAAAGTAGAAGAGTTTGACTTTCGTACTTTGAGTGGGGAATGGGAAGAATAATCCCAAAAATTTGCTAAAGCTATTCCTTACTTCAATCAGATTAAGTAGAGCCTAGAAAAAAAAAGGAGGTATATTACAGAGTGTAAAGTCAAGCCAGGAAAAGGAGCAAGAGGGATGGGGGCCAGAGTGAGAGTGTTTCTCAACCACGAAGAAGAAAGAACTCTTTGGGAACTACGAAGTAGTAGAACTGTAACTCAACGAGTTAAAGACCGGGCTGAAGCCGTGCGTCTCAGCCATCAAGGTTGGTATGTTGAGCAAATCGCCACTCATTTGCACTGTCAGGCAAAAACAGTGCGAAAAACTCTCAACAGTTGGAAAACAAAAGGGCTTGGGGGGTTATGGGAGCGATCAGGGCGAGGACGAAAAAGAAGTTGGAACTCCGAGGACATAGAGTACCTAGAACACTGTTTAAGAAAAGAACCGAGAACCTACAACAGCGTGCAATTGGCGGAAAAATTACGCCTTGAACGGCAAGTGAACTTAACTCCTGAGTATCTACGTCAGTTACTCAAAAAAAGGGGGTTATTTGGAAGCGTACACGAGTGAGCCATCAACAGCCACAAGACCTACAGAAGCTCTCCGCCAAGCACAGCGACCTAGAAATGCTCGAACTCGCCGCAGCAGCAGGAGAGATTGACTTGTTCTACGGTGACGAATCGGGATACTGTTTATGGAGCGCAGCCAGTTATAGCTATTACTTCCGAGGAGAACAAAAGCAACAACAACAGACGAAAAAACGGGGCAAGCGATTGAGCATCCTGGGTCTGTGGCAACCATTAGTCACCTTTGTCTATAGTTTGGTCTTAGGTAGTTGGAAGAGTGAAGATTTTATCAAACTGATGGATGAGCAAGCCCTAGTGGCAGCAGATATCTACCAACGTACTGGTCGTATTCGAGTGATTACACTTGATAATGGCTCAATTCACACGAGCAAGGCAGTAAAAAAGAAACTCCCCTGTTGGCAACTCCAGGGATTGTACTTGTTCTTCTTGCCTCCCTACTGTTCAGAGATGAACCCCATTGAGTTGGAGTGGCAGCATCTCAAGCGGGATGAATTGGTAGGCCAGATGTTTGAATCGGAATCGGAATTGGCCTATCAGGTGGCTGTTGGGCTGGAAGCTCGAGGAGAGCGCAATGGACATCAAGTTGAATATGTCAACTTGCGATCGCAAACACAACACTTAGCTGGAAATCTGAAACAATTCTTTACATAAATCCCTTTTTTTCTCTGGCACTACTTAGCTAAAAGTTTAATGTTTTTACTATAACCCCAGTCCAAAATTAAATCTACAGATAAATTTAGCAAAGGACTACTGAATAGTGATTTAGTTAATTAAATTAAAAACAGAAATACTAATGGCAATCAATATTTGGATCGGACAAGGTATAAAATATAAAGGAACTTAAAGCGATTTTATCTAAAATATCCTCACAAGAACCCCATCAAACCAGTTTGAGCTTGGGATTAATTACAAAAAACATAAGTTAGAACAACAAAATATAAATTGCTGTTGACAAAACGCATACAAAATGGTATAAAAACCATTTTGACATTTAACTATTGAAATTTAACCTAAATAACAACTATGCTCAAAAAACTCTTAGGCGACCCCAATGCACGGAAACTCAAAAAATTCCAACCTTGGGTAACAGAAATTAACATACTAGAAGAAGATATTCAAAATCTTTCAGATGAACAACTCCGAGCAAAAACAGGAGAGTTTAGACAAGCACTAGAAAAAGCAAAATCCAAGAACGAAGAAAAAGAAATATTAGAAGAAATTTTACCAGAAGCCTTCGCAGTAGTAAGAGAAGCTGGAAAAAGGGTACTCGGTATGCGACATTTTGATGTTCAACAGCTAGGGGGCATCATTCTGCATCAGGGCCAAATAGCAGAAATGAAAACTGGGGAAGGTAAAACCTTAGTAGCTACCCTACCAGCATACTTAAATGGCCTAACAGGTAAAGGGGTACACGTGATTACAGTTAATGATTATCTCGCTAAACGAGATGCAGAATGGATGGGACAAGTCCATAGATTCCTCGGTTTAACAGTGGGCCTAATTCAACAGGGAATGAACCCAGAAGAACGGAAAAAAAATTATGCTTGTGACATCACTTATGCTACCAATAGTGAAGTAGGGTTTGACTACTTACGAGATAACATGGCAACTACCATGGAGGAAGTAGTACAACGTCCATTTAATTTTTGCATTATTGACGAAGTTGACTCCGTACTAATAGATGAGGCCCGCACACCCCTAATTATTTCTGGGCAAGTAGAAAGACCAAGTGAAAAGTATATTAGAGCATCAGAAATAGCAGCAGCTTTAAATAAAGAAGAACATTATGAAGTAGACGAAAAAGCACGAAATGTACTATTAACTGATGAAGGTTTTGCTGAAGCTGAAAAATTATTAGGAGTACAAGATTTATATAACCCAGAAGATCCTTGGGCACATTTTGTATTTAATGCTCTGAAAGCAAAAGAATTATTTATTGTCGATGTTAATTACATTGTCCGTGATGATGAAGTAGTTATTGTAGATGAATTTACCGGACGAGTAATGCCGGGCCGACGTTGGAGTGATGGTTTACATCAAGCGATAGAAGCAAAAGAACGGGTAGATATTCAACCAGAAACCCAAACACTGGCAACTATTACTTATCAGAATTTCTTCTTGCTTTATCCGAA
>JASJEE010000336.1 GCA_030064835.1 Microcoleaceae cyanobacterium MO_207.B10
AAAAGCGAAGCATCCTTTGGCCTCCCCCTTTCTAAGGGGGACGGGAGGGGGATTCCCAAGGGGGACGGGAGGGGGATAAAACAGGGGGAAAGGAGTGGGATAAACAGGGAGACGGGAGGGGAATTACACTAATAGCTAATTAATGACTTGCAGCTCTCTGATGACGCTCCCTCAAATAAGACAAAAATTCCTTACCTTCCCGCAAACGACGCACTAACATTTGCGGGTCTGCCAACATTTCGCCAACGATAGGAATAATTGATTTCGGTCTAAAATAAAACCGACGATACATTTGCTCTACTCCATCCTCAATTTCACTACCTGACAAATTAGGATACTGCAACGCTGACATTTGAATGCCAGAATTAGCAACCAGAGAATCTCCAGTAAACCAACCATTTTTTTCAGCTTGACTATATAATTCTGTTCCTGGATAGGGGGAAGCAATGGAAACTTGAGCGGATTTCTGCTATTAGGGTTTGTAACTACTACGGAAGACTAGAAATCCAGTCATATTTAATTACTGGAAATTGTTAGTATTGTCCAGAAAAACTGGAGGAGTTAAAATGAAGTTAATGCCAAAAGTAAATTTGTCTAATACTCTCAAAAATGACATAAGTTTAAGGTTTGAGGAAGCTCTGGGTGCTATTGCACTAATAGTCATTATAACTGATGGGTATTTAGCTAATATTGAAGTCAGTTTACTTTCGACGATATTAAGTCGGATAGAACTTTTTAGCAATTATCCTAGTCAAGTTATAGAAAGAATGTTTAATAAAGTTCTGACTATATTCAATCAAAACGGAGTTGAAATACTTTGGAAAATGGCTGTGAAAGGAGTTCATCACTATCTATACAATAGTGATTTTGCTCTGACGACAGATGTTTTGTTGGCAGATTTTGATGTCAGTGAAGAGAAAGAGCAATTGTTGATTAATCTCTGTAATTATTTAGAAATTCCTGAAGGAAAGACAGGTGAAATTTTTCAGATTATGCTAAAAAATCAGAGATTGTAAAATTTTTCTTTTTTGAAAATTTGCTCATCTAGTTACCCTCTGATAATTTTATTAGAGGTTTTTTTTATGGATATTTGTGAGGATTTGCTAAATTTTAATTAATAAATATTGTGATTTTACCATTTTCATAAAATATTGCTACACTGTCACAATCCCCGCAGAGGCCAGGGGGCAAGTTTTGCGTGAATTTGGTATAAATATAGTACAATTCAAATAGGAATGTTATTAGTGAATAATAATCCACGTCAACTGGCTTTTATAATTCTTCAAGAAGTGCATCGTAAACAAGCTTTTGCTGATTTTGCCCTCGATAAATATCTCAGAAAAAATGACTTAATTGATGTTAACCGCAGATTAGTTACAGAATTAGTTTATGGTTGTGTGAAAAGACAGCGATCGCTCGATGCGATTATTGACCAACTAGCAAAAAAGAAGTCTCACCAACAAAACCCAGATTTACGCATAATTCTGCATATTGGTTTATATCAATTATCTTATTTACAACAAATTCCTGAGTCAGCAGCAGTTGATACAACGGTTGAGTTAGCCAAACAAAATAAGTTTGTCAAATTAGCAGGTTTTGTGAATGGTTTGCTCAGAGAATATATCCGAGAGGAACGCACCATACATCTACCAGAAAATCCAGTACAAAAATTAGGAATATTATATAGTTTTCCTGACTGGATAATCGAATATTGGATACAAAAATTAGGCATAACAGAAACTGAACAATTATGTTCATGGTTCAATCAACCACCTACTATTGATTTAAGAGTTAATTTGCTCAAAAATTCTATTGAAAAAGTAGAAGTAGCTCTTCAAAATATCGGTATTTCTGTTAGTAGGATTCCCCAAATACCCCAAGCTTTAAGATTAACTGGTGCAGTAGGTTCAATCCAAAAATTACCAGGTTATTACGAAGGTTGGTGGTCAGTTCAAGATAGTAGCGCCCAATTAGTTAGTTATTTATTAAATCCTCAACCAGGAGAAATGATAATTGATGCTTGTGCTGCTCCTGGTGGAAAAACCACTCATATAGCAGAATTAATCGGAGATAATGGCAAAATTTTTGCTATTGATAAAACAGCTTCTCGGCTGAAAAAATTACAACAAAATATTGAACGTTTGGAGTTAAAATCTATTTCTATTTATACAGGTGACAGTCGTAATTTTCCCAAATTTATGAATCAAGCCGACCGGGTTTTATTAGATGTACCTTGTTCTGGTTTGGGAACTTTACACCGTCGAGCTGATTCGCGGTGGAGACAAAGTTTAGAAAATATTCAAGAGTTGTCAAAACTTCAGGGTGAATTATTAGAAAGTGCTGCTAAATGGGTGAAGTCTGGAGGTGTTTTAGTTTATGCGACTTGCACAATTTATCCGTTAGAAAATGAGGCAGTTATTGATAATTTTTTGACAAATCATCCTGAGTGGGAAATTGAAGGACCGACTGTTGATTTTATGGTCTCGCCCACTGCAGAAGGATGGGTAAAAGTTTGGCCTCATAGAGTAGAGATGGATGGCTTTTTTATGGTTAAATTAAAGCGCCAGATGATGTAGAATTTGATGTAGAGTTTAAAGCCTAAAAATGGGCTAAAAAATGTTTTGCTAAATTCAGAATTCAAAATGTTGACGATTGAGTTATATGCTATTAGTAGTACCAAAATTTAAACTACTTGAAACTACTTATGGCTTACGAACGCGAAAAACAAATAGCAATTGAAGCTGCCCTAGTTGCTGGTAAACTCTGTGAACAAGTGCGTGGAAATATTCCACCTGCTATGGAAAAAGGTGACAAAAGCCCTGTTACTGTGGCTGACTATGGGGCTCAGGCCGTCATTTGTAAGGCTTTATCCGAAGCCTTTCCAGATGACCCAGTGGTAGGAGAAGAAGATGCCACTGAGTTAAAAAGTCCTGAAATGGCAGAAAATTTGACAAAGGTGACAAATTATGTAAAAGAACAGATTCCAAATGCTACCCCAGAGCAGGTGGTAAATTGGATTAACAAAGGTAATGGTAAGGTCGGGCCTCGTTATTGGACTTTAGACCCCATTGATGGCACAAAAGGATTTTTACGTCAAGACCAATATGCAGTGGCATTGGCATTAGTGGAAGGGGGAGAAGTTAAGGTTGGGGTGTTAGTTTGCCCGGCGATGCCAGTGGAAAATAATCAACCGGGAATGTTGTATGTGGCAGTGCGGGGTGAAGGGGCGGCAATGATGCCTGTTGCTGGCGGGGAACTGACTCCAATTCATGTTGTTAAACCTGATGATGCAGCTAATATGCGGTTTGTCGAGAGTGTGGAAAGTTCTCACGGCGATCAAGAACGTCAGAATGCGGTGGCGAAAGCTGCAGGTATTACTGCGCCATCCGTGCGAGTAGATTCTCAGGCGAAATATGGTATTGTGGCATCTGGGCAAGCTGCTTTATATTTGCGGTTGCCGTCGCCAAAGTATCCTGATTATCGGGAGAATATTTGGGATCATGCTGCGGGTGCTATTGTTGTGGAAGAAGCTGGTGGGCGCGTTACTGATCTTTATGGCAAACCGTTAAATTTTGCTGATGGATCAAAAATGGTTGATAACCGGGGTGTGGTTGTTAGTAATGGGGTGATTCACGATCAGGTTTTGGCTGCTTTGCAACAGTAGAATTTTTAGGTGAAAGATGGGGGAGTGTGGGAAGCGTGTAAGATTTGACACGGTGACGCGGTGACGCGGTGACACCGTATATGTCTCTCTCCGTGTCTGGTGTGTTTCCGCCTCTCCCTGTCTTCGTGTGGAAGTTGTAGTGGAGTGACACACCTTAAATGTTGCATTAGAAAATGGGGAGATGGGGAGATAGGGAGATGGGGGGATGCGGTGTCAGTTATACAAAAAAAGCTGCACAGTTTTAGCTGTGTCGGTCCAGTAGGGTGCGTACTTACGGCTTAAAATCACACTATGAAATGGATTTAGCAATCTGTCGTCACGCACAATTTTAGATGTTTTAATCCATTAGATTGACATAGCTAATTTAGTGGTTTAGAAAAAGATGGAGGTGTAGGGAAAAAATATACATTCTCACAATTACGGCTGTAGGACAAGCAAAACAAAAATACAGCTGATTTCACCTTGGTGAGGTACACCTGTTGCGGAAAAGATGCCTCTTATAGCGCTTCCTAATGTTATAGAACCCATTTGGGGTCTATGAGTGTGGGAGTGGGGGAGTAGGGGAGTAGGGAGAGATGGGGTGTATTAGATATCTCCCCAAATCCAATCATCAAATCAATTATTATCCATTTTTTATCAATTACTTCTCCTGAGAACCTATTTTCTGGAGATACCAAATGGCTTCTATAAAATAATTTTATATCATAACCTAAAATCATAACTGAACATATTAATATTTTTTAGTAGATTTCAATAATTTATCATTAACGATAATTTATATCTACCACCTATAATCTAAAACCTAGAAGTTTATTTGTAGCAAACATTTATCAGGCTTGGTATTAGCTGTATGAAGTTGATTTTTTATTATTTAAAGATAAAAATATATAATTCCAAAATGTGATACTGGGAAAAAACAAAGGTAATAAAATTGCAGCCGAAATATAAATCTGCAAGCTAGCTAATCCATAAATTAAATTTAATCCCAAGCAGAACAATAAGATTTTTTGTCTTTGTTTTGGATTTTCTACTGTGGTTTTTAAAGTTAAAATTACTCCTTTTCCTAACAGAGCAGCAATACCAATTAACCATAAATCAGGAATTGGTATCACTAATCTTTGGTTAACAAAATGATGCACCAGATAAGCATGAATTTCTCCTCCTGTAAATGCACTACTCGGATTGGGAGGCTTTTTTTGGGAACGCCAGTAACTGACTGCACTAGGTAGAGGAAAATTATCTCCTCCAGGAGCTAACCCTGCTTCTTCGTATCCCGCAGCAATAATTACTATTGATGGAAGTTCCTCTGATTTAGTCAGTGGTGAGAGTTGGGAGTTTTCTGTTTCGAGGAGTTCCCACGCTGGAAGACGTAAAAAAACTGTTTCTGGGGGAATAGAAAAGTCAATGATGGGATGCAACCACATTTGCTGTAGTCGATAAGAAAATTTAGTTATGGGTTGCAGACGAGATGAGGCTGAAAATAAATACAAATAATGTTTACCTGTTATCTGAGTGACGCGATCGCTAACTTGGGAAAACCAATTAAGGGAAGAGTTGAGCTGTGGTTGCAGTGACTTCCCATTTTGTTCAAAATTTAACCAATGAGCCATTGCTAGTAAATAAGCGAATGGTAATGGTTGAGATTTATTTTGCCTCGGTAATAATGTTACATGGGTAACGTAAATTTGATAACCTACTAGAAAGGTATTTCCCTGTAGTCGCCAGTTGGGGGAAGCTAACTCTGGCAATGGTTCAAACCAACCACCTGCTTGATTACGAGAGGTGGCGAAGACAAACCAAGTGCCTTGTTTTTCGATAGATGAGCGGAGAATTTTAGCTAGTTTTTGGTCATTTTTTGGTTGATAGCGATCGAGTAGGTAGTCTATACCAATGATTTTGGCATTAATGGCTGTGAGTTGTTGAATAATTTGGCCGATGTAACCGCGGTCCATGGGTCGTGGGTCGGAGATTTTGGCTTTTTTGATTGAGGTTTCGTCTATTTCTACCAGTAGGACTGGGGGTGAATTTTTACTATTGACTTGGTTGGTAACTCGGCGATACATTGCTTGCACTAATACTCGTCTTTCGAGCAGAAAGTTTTGAGTGGAAAGTTGCCAACTTACTAAAATTATTGTACTTAGAGCGATAGTTTCTTTTTTTGTGGGTAACCACCGTTTGAGTGTTTGTTTGATACTGGAAGGTTGGAGACAAAATAGTGGTGCATCGGGATGACGAAACAAAGATGGTATTAAATATGTGCTGGGATAGGTGAGATTTTTCTCTACTTTCAAAAATTGACAAGCTGATAATAATGACTCGTGAATATCTTTGTATTCGGCCAAAGTTTGCAGAAATCTCACTAAAAATTCTTGGGCAACTTGGTTGTGAATGGGTTCTCGCATCACAGCAACTTGACTTAAGCCTAAATCTATCAGAGTGTTGGCAATGCTTAAGCCACTACAGGAGTTGAAAATGGCAAATTGTAATCCTCTTTGTTTCGCAATGGTGAGAGGTTGGGCAATTTCGTTGATAGAAATGGATGTGGCAGGAGCGATCGCTAATTCTCCTCCTGTATTAATAGTTTCGTTACTGTGGCCCGCAAAGAATAAAATATCCCACCCCCGTTCATCGGTTATCGCTTTCACAATTTTGTGTTTTAATTCCCCTATACTTTGCTGTGGTTGCCATCCCACAAATTCTACTTCAGCTATTGGGGAAAGGGAGCGCACTGCTTCTTTGTCTGCCTGAAAATTTAAACCTGTGTCATCTCCTAATATTGCTAATATCCTCGGTTTACTCCCATTTTGATGAGGCTGAGAGTTTGCTGGTGTTGGTGTGCTGCGGATATTAATTGGTTTCCGCAGAATTCTAATTTTACTAGATGCAGCAAATTCTGTAATTTCCCACGCTTCCCAGGGTAAACGAGATAATTCTATGGGGTTGCAAGTGAGGAAAAGTTCGACGGTGGATGGCTGAGTCTGGAAATGTGATGGCACACTTTCTGTTTTATGTTTGGCTGCTTGAGCAACTGTAGCTCTGATTTCATATAGTTGTTCATGTCGTAGCCAACGATGAAATTCACACAGGAGTTGGGCCTCTGCTTGCACCAGTTTTTGATGCCAATCAACTTGTCTAGTTAGTCTTCCGGTGTTTACTACTCTTCCGCGCAGGGCTTTGTTGTAAAAACGCAGATAAATATTTTGCCAATCTTGATAAGATGTGGTAATACTTTCCGGATAAGGAAGGGTGACACTTAATTGTTGGCCAAATCCCCAAGCGAGTTCAAACAGGCATACTGTTTCCACTCTTTGGATTTTCAAGTAAAATGTAGAAGCAGTTTGAGTCATGTTTTCCAAATATTTTTAATGACTAAAAGTGTGTCTTTGCCTTCATCTTTTATACCAAATCTTTAAAGCTATAGAAGCAGAAACCACATCAAAATTCATTCTGCTTCTCTCTGCTATTCTTTCTGCTGCTTCTAGTAATTTGTTTGATTTTTTATCTTAGTTCCTGAATTTGGTTCCGAGTCATATTCACAGATTTTTCTTTACCTAGTTCGGTAAAAATTGCCAAAGCTTGTTGATATGATGTTCGAGCTTCAGACTTTTCTCCTAAGTTCCGATATATAGCACCCATATCATAAAGAGTAATGGCTTGTTGTTCCTTTTCTCCTATTTTTTTGAATATTTTCAAAGCTTTTTTATAAGATTTTAGTGCTGTTTTATGCTTACCTTGTCTGCCATCTATCACGCCTAAAAAATATAAATTTCTTCCCTCTAAAGAAAGATTATCTATTTGCCGACTCATAGCTAATGATTCAGAAAAAGACTCTTCAGCTTTGGCAAAATTTTGCTGGTATAAATATGTTAATCCCATGCTCATAGAAATAGATGCTTCTTCTACAGGGCTGTCTATTTTTTGATAAATTTCTAATGATTCTTGATAAGCTGTAATAGCTTGGTCATATTTCCCCAAGGCTAAATAAGCATTACCTTGATAACGCATGGCAGGAGCTAGACCTCTAGTATTTCCGATTTTTTTAAACAGGGAATTACCAGCAGCAAAATAATCTATTGCTTCTGTATATTTGCGTAAATTATAAGAACCATAGCCAAGCATTGCTAAAGAATAAGCTTCAGTTTGGCGATCGCCTATTTTTTGTGCTATTTCTAAACTCTTCTGACTATACTTAATTAACTGGTTATAGTCGCCAGATAACAAATAAGTTACACTTAATCCTGACAGAAATTTTACTTCTAATTCTGGCAAATTCAATTCTTGAATAATGCCTAAACTTTGATGATAAAGTTCAATTGCTTTAGGATAGTTATCCAATTTACTATAAGCACCAGCAAGTAGTCCTAAAGTTAATCCTTCACCTTGAGAATTTTTTTGTGCTATAAATATCTTTTTTGCTTGTTCCCAAGATTGAATTGCTAAATCATATTTTTGATTTTTGTAATATTCAGAACCTGCCATTACAAGTTGTTTAGCTTCATTATGGTCTGAGTTTATGGTTTGGTTTTTATGCAGTGGAGATAATTCTAATTCGGTGTAATAATCATTAGCCTGTGTTAGATTTTTAATAGTTTTAGCCGTTGCTGGAAATTGAATAGGTGCTGTAGCAACAATTGTTAAGAATGTAACTAAAGTTAGTTTGTGTAGTTTAATCATTGTTGTACTCCTGAATAAATCAAGTAAATTATTTTTTTGCTTGTCTATCGAGATATATTTCTGAGGTTTGATAGCTGATGCAAATTTGAAACAAAAGTTTCGAGTTGTACTCCTGAAAAATTTAAGTAAATTATTTTTTTACTTGTCTATCGAGATATATTTCTGAGTTTTGATAGCTGATGCAAATTTGAAACAAAAGTTTCGAGTTGTACTCCTGAAAAATTTAAGTAAATTATTTTTTTACTTGTC
>JASJEE010000337.1 GCA_030064835.1 Microcoleaceae cyanobacterium MO_207.B10
TGGTTAAGGGCACAAGATTATCTAAGATTATCAGATTTACAAAACTATTTACAGAAGCAATATAATGTAGTTTTTGAATCTAATCAAAGTTCTTATAATTTACTTAAAGAGGCGGGAGTAAGTTGGAAAAAACTCAAAAAAAGAATCCCGCTAGAAATGATGAATTAGTGAAAGCAAAAAAAAATAATCAGAAAATTTTATCATCTTTGCAATTATTTTAAAGTAGTTAAGTGGCTATTTAAGTTTTTTGCAGATGGTCAAATCTTCGATTTCCCAAAACTTTTTCAGTATGGAATTTTGCCAGAACCTATTTACGATTGCTATAACATATAATATGTATTATTGTATTTAAAAATATCAGGGTCGCGCCAAGCCTGAGCAGTAGGATATCCTAACTTTTGCTGACACACAAAATAATTATTTTCTTTATCTATTGTTTCTGGAAAATACCAAAATATTCGTTAATTATTCAAGTAACTAAATCTTGTGAATAAGCAAATTTAATAGTTTTTTTTGCCAAATAATCTCCCGCTGTTTGACGTTCTTTATAAAACAGACAATACATATTTATGTTAACTTTTATAGTACAACCTGTCCAAATAGATTTGTCTAAACTTGAAGGGATTAAATTATCAGATTGATAGTTAAAATTATGAAAATCCTGAGTTGTAGCATCAGTGATTTGGGAATCTAGATGATGTGTTTAAGCAACTTTATATGGAGCATCTGCTGATAACATATAAACATGATAAGTTTATCTACTTGGCTGATAAATATACCAAAAATCCCATGTGAATTTATTATTCATTTGCTTAATTATAAGTAAGTAGGTGTGAAAATTTATTGTTAAATTAAGGCAGGAGGCAGAGGACAGAAAGCAAAAGGGAAGACGTTTAAGAGCTACCTTACTTTTTGTTAGATACTTAGTTTTTTTTAGTGCCTACCTACTTAAATTTTTAACTTAATCTGAAAGTTATATAAATTTTAAAAAATAATTATAGCAATCCTATTTTATTCGTGGTAAAAATTTTACTGCTTTTTACGGAAAACTTAACTGGGAACAGGTAGAAGTTTCAACTTTTTTATTGACTTTTTAATTTGTCACAACCTATGGACGAATTGCTATATAAATGAATTAATAACTTTTGACTTTTAACTTAATAGAATATGACTGATTCTAACTTCACAAACGAACTACAATGGACAGCGGAAGCGAAGACCAAACTGAAAAATATTCCCTATTTTGTTCGCACCCAAGCACGTCAGCGCATCGAAGAATTGGCCAGAGAAGCCGAACAAGAAATGGTCACAGCAGAACTAGTAGAAAAGGCCCGTTTAGAATTTGGCCAGTAAAAGTAAAAAGGTGGCGATCGCAATCAAAAGGTTTAATCAATTTTCACTTTTAACTTTTGACTTGTAGAAAAAGGTCCCATAAAGCCTTAAACTGGAGTTTTGCATATAGTCGAGTTCTGAGGTCTACAAAATCAACAGTGAGGAAAATAATTATTGCTGGGAACTGGAAAATGTACAAAACCCAAGCAGAAGCTAAAGAGTTTTTGCAAGGTTTTACAGTTCACCTAAAAGAAAGCACCGAACAACGAGAAGTAGTTCTCTGCACTCCCTTCACTGCTTTAGATTTCATGTCAAAAAGTTTGCATGGGAGTCTGATCAGGTTGGGGGCCCAGAATATTCATTGGGAAAAAGAGGGAGCTTACACAGGAGAAATTTCTGGCCCAATGCTCAAGGAAATCGGAGTTACCTATGTAATTGTTGGCCATAGTGAGCGCCGTCAATACTTTGGTGAAACTGATGAAACAGTTAATCTGCGTCTCAAAGCTGCTCAGGAGTATGGTTTAATTCCTATCCTCTGTGTAGGAGAAACAAAAGAGCAAAGAGATGCTGGTGAAACAGAATCACATATATTTTCTCAGTTGGCTAAGGGTTTAGTTGGTGTAGATCAGCAAAAGTTAGTCATTGCTTATGAACCAATCTGGGCCATTGGTACTGGTGATACCTGTGATGCAGTAGAAGCTAACCGAGTTATTGGTTTAATTCGTAATAAATTGACTAATCCTCTGGTTACTATTCAATATGGTGGCTCCGTTAAACCTAATAATGTTGATGAAATTATGGCTCAACCAGAAATTGATGGCGCTCTAGTGGGGGGAGCAAGTTTAACACCAGATAGTTTTGCTCGTCTTGTTAACTATCAATAACTGAAATATTGTTGATTGTTCATTAATCATACCTAAAATGAGCAATCAGCAATTAAACATGAGGTTTTAGGTTGTAGGTTTTAGCCAAATAAAGTTGTATTCTAATCTTAAATAAATGACAGCTGATAACTGATAACTGAAATGACCCTCTGTTTAATTAATTATTGAAATATTCAAAACTATTACAATGCAGACTTGTATTCAAAATTTTGTCTGGGGAAAGCGTACCTACATCATGGGAATTTTGAATGTTACGCCAGATAGTTTTAGTGATGGTGGTGACTTCAATACACCAGAAATAGCTTTAATTCAAGCAGAAAAAATGGTAGAAGCGGGTGTTGATATTATTGATATTGGCGGTCAATCTACTCGTCCTGGTGCTGAAGTTGTGTCTTTAGAAACAGAGCTTGACCGGGTTTTACCTGTGGTAAAGTTGTTAAGAAATCGGTCAAATATTTGTGCTGAAATACTAATTTCTGTTGATACTACGCGGGCAATAGTTGCACAAAAAGCTGTAGAACTGGGTGCTGATATAATTAATGATATTTCTGGGGCTACTTATGATTCAGAAATGTTATCTGTTGTAGCTACTCTACAAGTGCCAATTATTTTAATGCACATTCGAGGTACGCCACAAACAATGCAAAAATTAACAGATTATCAAGATTTAATTGGGGAAATTTATCAGTTTTTAGAAAGCAGAATTGAGGCAGCTATAGCAGCAGGAATAGATAGGTCAAAAATTATGATTGACCCTGGGATTGGTTTTGCTAAAAATTATGAACAAAACTTAGAAATTATGCGTAATTTGTCAAAATTTAAAAGTTTAAATTGTCCGATTTTAGTAGGGTTATCTCGCAAAAGTTTTATTGGTCAAATTTTAAATCAACCAGACCCAAAACAAAGGGTTTGGGGAACAGCAGGAGCTTGTGTGGCAGCGATCGCTCAGTCTGTAGATATTTTACGAGTTCACGATGTTAAAGAAATGTCTGAAGTTTGTCGGGTAGCTGATACTATTTTGAGGTAAAAAAGGTTATTTCAGTTAACAGTTATCAGTTAATAGTTATCTTTACCTCTGCAATAAGCAGGCTTACAATTTGGAAGATTCTCTTTTGTTATCCCGTTAAAATGGGAAGCTTTAGGGCATAATTTTTCGGCAAATACATTAGGAAATGCTTACATAGATAAAATAGATAAAATTTGTGATAAATTTTGTTGTTGAGGAAGCAAAACAGAATCCTCAACAGAAATAAATTCCAGAACAAATTAAGCCAATTTATCAATATCTGGCTTATTAAGATTGTGTGGTTTAGAAGGTGAGACAGATAGATTATCTATGTTGGGGTCAGGACTTTCTCCCACCAATTCAGCCAAAGCTTCTGACATAGCTTTCGGGTCCATAAATAGAATTTTAGAATTAGAACTTTCACTAATTTTTTGATTAGCTTCCACATATCTTTGAGCAATCAAAAATTGTAAAAATTCTGGGCTACCAGGCTTCAAATTTAAGGTTTCAGAAAGAACTTGCATTGACCTTGCTTCTCCTAAAGCTTTAGCTATTGCTGCTTGTTTTTCACCCTCAGCTTTTTCAATCATAGCCTGTTTCTGACTCAAAGCTACCCTTTCTGACTCCATTGCTTCCTGCACCTTCTGGGGAAAAATAATATTTTGCACCTCTACCCGGATCACCTTTACACCCCAAGTATTAGTAGCTTCATCTAGTTTCTTCAGCAAAGCTTTATCAATTTCATCTTTAGTAGATAAAACTTCCCGCAGTTGTAAACGACCAATTTCCGAACGTAGAGAAGTTAAAACTATACTGGCAATAGCATCTTCAACATCTTCAATAGCATAATATGCTCTCTCCATATCAATAATTTGCCAATATATCACCGCATCTACCTGTAAAGTCAAATTATCATTAGTAATAACTGACTGAGGTTCAATATCCAAAACTCTTTCGCGGACTGTATCAACATAAGCTATCTTTTCTAGTAGAGGCAGTACAAGCTGAAGTCCAGGCTTCAAAGTACGCCTATATTTACCCAAACGTTCTACTAAAGCTTGATCACCCTCATCAACAACTTTTACAGAGGAGTTAACTGCGTAACCAACTACGGCAGTTGCCAGAAGAGCTACAACATATTGGATCATAATATTTTATACTTTAGATATTTAGATATTATATCAATTATCTTAATCCTAGAATTTTCCACAGATAATCCTCATCTAAGCATGGAGATTGGCTATTACACCCATTTCCATGCACCTAGACTAAATCCTATTCCCAAAGATAATACTACTTAACTATACCAGAATGACCATCTACCTTTTCGACTGGTTCAAATTGACCCCCCAGGTATGCAGCCAAGAATTCCTCTGCGATCGCATAGAAATGTAAACGGTTTTCTGGACGGGCAAAACCATGTCCTTCGTCTGTGTATACCACATATTTAACAGGTTTACCAGTATTTTCCATAGCCTTAACAATTTGTTCACTTTCTGACTGTTTCACCCGTGGGTCATTGGCACCTTGACCTATTAATAAAGGCTTTTGAATTTTATCCACAAAAAATAGAGGCGATCGCGACCGCAAAAACTCCTCTTCGGTCTCCAAGTTCCCTACACGGTAGAAAAATAGTTTCTTTAAAGGTTCCCAATAAGGGGGAATAGTTTGCATCAAAGTAATTAAATTACTCGGTCCGACAATATCAACCCCAGCAGCAAAAACTTCTGGTGTCAAAGTTAGTCCCACTAAAGTTGCATAACCGCCATAAGAACCGCCCATAATAGCAATTTTATCTTGATCAGCGATGCCCTTTTCTACCAGCCAGTTAACCCCATCAATTAGATCGTCGTGCATTTTGCCTGCCCATTCCCGGTTGCCAGCATTGACAAAATCTTTACCGTAACCTGTCGAACCCCTAAAATTAATTTGTAATACTATATAACCCCGGTTAGCTAACCATTGGACTTGGGATCTATAACCCCACGTATCCCGCGCCCATGGCCCTCCATGTACAAGTAACACTGCTGGTCCAGGAGTAGGAATGCCTATAGGTTTTGTCAGGTAGCCGTGGATAGTCAAACCATCCCTAGCAGAATAGGAAATAGGTTCCATTGGCACTAATGGCAAATCTTCGAGCTGAGGTTGATTGCTGAAGAGAAAAGTGGTAGTTTTATTAGTGTGATCGTAAATATAATAGTAAGCTGGCCCATTATCTGCAAAATAAGTTACTAGCCAGTGGCGATCATCTAAAGTGCGACTACCAATACGAAACTCGCCCCGATGAGCTTTTTTTAAATACTCAAAGTCATCTGTAATACTATCGTCTAGAATTTGCCATTCCAATTTTTCTTTATAAAAACCTACAGCTTGAATAGTGCGAGTAGTAGGATGAGCCAGACTACCACTAATATCATATTGGGGGTCTTCAGCAACTACTTTTTCTTGACGAGTAGCAAGCTCTAAACTAAGCAAGCGGGTAGCATTAGCATCATGGTTGCCAACTATATATAAAATTTTGCCATCATTGGAGAAAAAAGTAGCACCTCCTTCTTCATTTGGTCCCCACTGACGCAAACTTTCCCAAGATTTTTCTGTAGTTTCCCGGTAAAATAGCTCCGAACCTCCATCCTCAGTAGTGGCGGTGGCGGCCCGTATTTGGAATTGGGTATCAGCAGTCCAACTTACAATATTACCAGGGTTATGGGTGTCAAATTCTACTGCACCATTATTTAGGTTAATGCGATAAACATCGAAGCTTTGGGGGTTTTTTAGGTTCATTCCCACCAATATTTGGTCGGGAAAATTATGATCTAAATCTATTACTTGGGCTTTGACTCCTGGAAATGGGGTAAGATCGCGGACAATATTTGATTGAATATTTACTAAGTAGAGATGGAAGTTTTCGTCTCCGTCAGCATCTTGGAGGTATATTAGTTGGTCTGGGTTGTAAGTCCAGAAAAACATCCTGATACCCCGTTTTTTATCGGCAGTAATTTTGTGATCGTCTTGGTTGCTTATAGTTTTTACCCACACCTGCAAGACATTTTGCTCGTTTGGTGCGATGTAGGCTAGATATTTCCCATCAGGGGAAAGCTGTGGGTTGCTGCGTTCGGGGTTGCCGAACAAAATGTCGCGAGGGATTAGGGGTGGAAGTTCCGTTGTGGTTTTTTCTGTGGTTGTGGTAGTCATTATTTGGCTTTTTTCTTTACTTTATGGACTTGAATATATAAGTACCTGTGCAAAATTAATTTAACATTTTGGAGCAGGGAGTAGGGAGTAGGGAGTAGGGAGTAGGGAATCAAAAATATACTTTTGTGTTTGATCGATGGGTCAAAAAAAATTCCTACCTGATTTAATCTGATCGTTATATATACAATTAATTTTGCTTGACTATTTATTTTACAATACAGATTGCTTTACAATTTGTAATAATATAGAGAATGAATCAAAAATTGTAAATTTATTGTGGCATTTTAATGATGTTATTTCAAGCAAATCAACGCACGAAATTAGATGATAGTGATGATAGTCTTTTTTACTCTTATCCTAGATTTGTGACTCATGTTGATGAAGGGTTTATTGACCAGTTGACTAATTTATATAGGGAGTATCTGAAGCCAAATACTCGTATTTTGGATATGATGAGTAGTTGGGTTTCTCATCTACCTGATGAAATGGAATTTTCCCATGTTGAAGGACATGGTATGAATGAGGAGGAATTGGCAAAAAATCGTCAATTAAATCATTACTTTGTTCAAGATTTAAACAAGGATTTGAAATTACCTTTACCGGACCAAGATTTTGATGCGGTACTGAATTGTGTTTCTGTTCAATATTTACAATATCCTGATGCTATTTTTTACGAAATTTATCGGATTTTAAAACCTGGTGGAATAGCAATTATTAGTTTTTCTAATCGGATGTTTTATCAGAAGGCTATTAGTGCTTGGCGAGATAGTTCTGAAGGGAAAAGAATTGAGCTAGTAAAACTTTATTTTGATTCTGTAAAAAATGCTAATGGAATGCCTGGGTTTAGTCAAGTAGAGGTAATTTCACGTCAGTCAAATGCACCTAGTTTTTTACAAATGTTAGGCTTAGGAGGAGGAGACCCTTTTTATGCTGTTATTGCTTATCGTCAGGTCTAATATCATTTCTCGAAAATCTTGCTATATTTGATTGGATGGAGGGAGGTTGCATGGAAGGTCTGTACGGGAGTCTGGGAGGTGAGGGTAGAATTAAACATAACAATGATTAATATTAACTGTCTAATAATTAAGTAATAATTCATTTTTTATGTATTGATTACTTAATAACTGAAGTTTTCTCCAAAAAAAGCATTACTTTTGCTAATTGGGATAATATTAAAGCAGATTTCGGGCTGATGATGTAGAAGGCATGAATTGAATATCTTGTAGTAGCTTGTCTAGACTAAAATTGTGGGTAAAAATCTCCTCTGAGAATGCTTTTTAATAAGTTTTTTGACAGCGGAAGTGAGTAATAGAATCTAAAAATACTCTATGAGGTTTGATGATTTATAACTACTCAATAATTTTTTTAGAGAGTGGGTCTCTTTCTACTTCTGAAGCAGAGAATATATCATAAGTTTGCTCTTCAGTAAAAAAAACACAGGTGGGAGTTAAGTCTAGGAAGCTAACATTAGCTAGGTCAAATTTTTGGGTATAAGCATTATAATGAATAAAATTTACGTTTGCCTATGAGCTGATATATTAGGTTAACTACCGGATAATTTCCCCAAAAATTCACTGAGTAATTTCATTAAAAATAAACTCAACAGATATGCTCTAAAAAAAATAAATCAGAATAACCTGAAAGCCATAGGGTAAAAAAAATATAGAATATAGTAAGCCAATCAAAAAATAATTACAGTGATTCCACAAGAAAATGTCTCTAAAGTAGAAGAACTAGAAACTATTGTCGGCAAAGACAATATGAATTTATGGGATAATATAGAGTCAAAAAAAACACAACAAATATCACAGACGATCGCTGCCAATACTAATATTAACTGCATTGTCTATCCACAAACTGAAGCACAACTTGCTGCTGTTATTTCCTGGACAGGGAAAAATCAGTGGGTAATATTACCCTGTGGTAACAGTAGCAAACTTCATTGGGGAGGTTTGGTCAAACTAGACCCAAGTTCTCAAAAGCAAGGAATAATAGTAGTAAGTTGCGATCGCCTCAACCGTCTGATCGAACACGCGGAAGGAGACTTAACTGTCACTGTTGAAGCTGGTATGAAATATGCCCAACTACAAGAAATTCTTGGTAAAACAGGTCAATTTCTGCCCATTGACCCCACCTATCCAGAAACTGCCACCATTGG
>JASJEE010000338.1 GCA_030064835.1 Microcoleaceae cyanobacterium MO_207.B10
TATTTCATTCTAGAATAAAGTGACAATTTTACTAGCTTTTAGATATTGGTTGCTCTAAACTTCAATCCTTGAAAAGGCATATTTTCGTGGTTTGCACAAAAAGTCAGAAATTAGAACGAAATAGCCCTGCTATTTGGTTTCACAATCTATCTATATCTATTAGACATCTGGTGGTCATCAAAAATCAAATCAATTATCGCCTATAAATCATCAATTATTTCCCCCTACTCCCTACTCCCTATTTTCCACCAGAGGTCTATTTATTTTAAAATACTATCTATATAGCAATCCGCCCATAGGTTGCGGGTAATCAAAAAGTAGATAAAAAAACTGAAACTCTTATCTGTTCCCTGTTCCCTGTTCCCTAAAAGCGGTAAAATTTTTATACACAAATAAAAATCAAATAGGATTGCTATATATTCAGATATTAACTATAAATATATATTGATATAAATCCCCAAATTTACACCTTGGCATCTGATTATTTTTAACTTTTACAAATCGACCGACTAAAATTATTAACCATGGCAAGCATCAGAACCATCTCCCAGTTAGAATTAACATTAACAGAAGTAGCAGGAACTATATTTTCAATTACTGGTAATGATACTTTAATTCTGACTGCTGATAATGGTCAAAATTTTTTCGTTAATCTTATAGATGAACTTAATACTTCAATATTAGGCTTAGAAATAGGTCAGTCAATTAGACTTACAGGATTTGTTAACCTAGAAGATAACAGACTCAACCTGATTAATACAGTTATTATTAATAACGACGGTACAAGACCACCACCACCAATTTTAGGACAACAAACTATATCAGGAACAGTTGGTTTTGTAGTTGATGATAATCAATTTATTCTCAACTCCAACAGTCAAATATACTTCATTAATCTCTTAGATCAATTCAATGCCATAGCTTTAGGTTTACGGCAAAATCAACCAATCACAATTGCTGGTTCTGTTAGTTTAGATAATGGCAGAATCGATGTTAATAGCGCCAGTATTGTTGATGGTTCCAATATTCCTACTCCCCCACCTTTTATACCAGATGGGCAATTTCCCCCTGGTTCAATTATTGGAAATAATACTCCCGAATTTATTCAAGGTACTCCGGAAAATGACACAATTTTTGGGCTTGGAGGAAATGATACCATTGATGGGCAAGCTGGTGATGATAGTTTGTTTGGCAGTCCTGGGAGTGATAGTATCGTTGGGGGGATGAATAATGACACCATTTTTGGTAATGAAGGGACTGATACCATTGATGGTGAAATGGGAGATGATAGTATTTTTGGTAATCAAGATAACGATATTCTCAGTGGTGGTGATGGTAACGATACTATATTAGGTAACGAAGGCAGTGATGAAATAGACGGGGGGGGTGGTGATGACAGTATTATTGGGAATGTTGGTAGCGATAGTATTAATGGTGGTGCTGGTAATGATAGTATTGGTGGCGCTGAAGATAACGATAGCCTCGATGGTGGTATAGGGAATGATAGTCTTGCTGGCAATGAAGGGAATGATAGTCTTTTTGGCAATGAAGGGAATGATAGTCTTTTTGGCAACAAAGATAACGATCGCCTCGACGGTCATGGAGGCAATGATACTATTTATGGGGGAAAAGGTGAGGATATTGTAGATGGAGGTTTTGACTTAGATTTTATCTTAGGAGATTTAGGTAATGATGAGTTAAGTGGGGGAGAGGGTGACGACTTAATATTTGGAGGTAGAGATGATGATTTTCTTGATGGAGGTGGAGGAAATGATACTCTTAGTGGTGACCTGAGTGATGATACTATTGTCGGCGAGCGTGGCAATGACTATATTATTGGTGCAGGTCGTCAGTCAGGGGAAAATGAAATTGATTTTCTGACTGGTGGTGTAGGAGTAGATACTTTTGTTTTGGGCAATAGTAATACTGCTTTTTATAGTTCTGCTGGTATTAGTGATTATGCAGTAATTACAGATTTGAATAATCTAGAAGGTGATGGGATTATTACATTTAGTGGTGATGGAATTGTTTTAGGAGCTTCTCCTGTAAGTACCCAAGCAGGCACAGGTATTTTTGTGGATGGGGATTTGATTGCAGTTGTGATTGGTCTGACAGAACAGGAGGTTAACAGCGGGTTGATTTTGATTTAGAAAAATATTACACCGCTTTTCGCTCTTGATGAACCACATCGCCATACAGCGCTTTTCACCTGAGTAGATCAGAAGTTCAGTCTTCTTGCTTGGGATTCGCCGCCCTCGTTTCACCGCTCCACCTAACACCTAATACCAAATTGATAAATGTTTGCTACAAATACTTTGGTTGTTTCTAGTAGTCCGTAGTCAAGAGAAAGAGCTATTATTATCACTTTTTGGCTTGAGACAATTCCATTTCCTCAAATAGATATCTGACTTAAGTCATTTTAGTTGACCAAATTATTTGTAACATTCTTTTGCTAAATTGGTATAACACCTACGACCTACCACCTAGATTTTAACTGTGGTTTACTCATAGAAAAACTGCTGTAATAAAAATATATTCTACAACTCCAATAATAAAAAATCAAATCAATTATCGTAAAAAAACATCAATTAATTAGAGGTTGCTGATTAAATTCAAAGCACTGAAAAGTAAAGGTTTTATTCTTTTTGGAGCGAAAAAAAGTTAAAAATTTTCACTGGAGAGTACAAAGTTATTCTCAAAAACGATTTGCTTTCGAGACTGAAATTATTACTGCAAAAGCCTTAAATTATCTACAGTTATAAATAGAGAGTTTTTAAAATTGAGATACCTAACGGGACTTTAGCAAATTTCAAGCCCAAATAAATCCCAAACTCTCTTGATGAGGCGTAAATACGTCTTTGTTTTCATCTAATCATTCAACAAAACGATAAGATATTACTGTACGAAATGCTTCTAAAGTATCAGGTATCAGTAAAAGTCTTGAACGGTTTGTTACCCCAACGCCTTCTTATGCCTCCAGTTAACCAGGGTAAGCTCATCTAAAATTGTATAAAATGTACTTGACAAAAAGAAGAAGTGTTGAAATGAAGTGAACAACTGTAGTTGATTTATAATCAAGTTCTCATCTATATTAACCAAGGGAGAAGCCTGATAATGGCTAAAGGTTTTGGGCCGCAACTACAAATCCAAGATAACTATCAAGAGAAATCCTCAGTTAGGAGAAAGGAAGGATTTTAATCTGGGAAGAGAGTAAGGGTTTAAAATATCGAAAGTCTGTATTGAGTGAAGATAGTCAGTGCAATAACTGTTTAACCGGATTTGATATAAATCTATTCCTATTTTATAAGCAGAACTAGTAATATTAGATTGAAAAATTTCATGCCAAACTTGAACTATTAGATCATAAATTTCATTCGGATCTAGGGGATGTTGTTGAATCAGTTCTCTGGTTTTTGCTTCCCAAAGCTCTACAGGAAGCCCACTGTAGGGCGATCGCATTTATTCTATCCCTTCTAAAAGTTGACTCGGCGATACCTCCAAAGCTCTTGCCAAACACAAAATATTCAGCAGTGCCACATTTCTCTCCCCTCGCTCAATACCACCAATATAATTTCTATGTAATCCTGCCAGCTCTGCTAACTTCTCTTGGGAAAGTCCTTTTACCTGTCGCAGCATTCTTACTTTATGGCCAAATTTTTTTAACTCAATATTTTTGACACTCATAGAGATTACTGGTAATTAAAATCTAAAGCTACACACTATAAGTGTGATTAAAGTCTATGGCCTTCTATCATCCATCCGTAGGATCGACAAAACGAAAATCATAAAACAAAACATTAATTACCACCAAAATTAAAATTTGGTACTAAAATGCAGCAAAAGTTAAAATTTTTGCTACTAAAATTATTTAGGAGTCAACATTATGCAAGAATCGGCACCTGTGCCAATAGGAATTGTAGGTGCTTCCGGCTACGGTGGGGTACAACTTGTCAAACTTCTAAAAGAACATCCAAAAGCTGAAGTGGTGTACTTGGGAGGAGACAGTAGTGCTGGAAAACCTTTTTCTTCAATCTACCCCCATCTAGAACATTCTGCTAACTTGATGGTGGAGCCAATAGACTTGGACAAAATTGCTAGTAAATGTGAAGTAGTCTTTCTATCTCTACCTAATGGTTTAGCTTGGAAGATGGCTCCAACTCTATTGGACAAAGGATGTAAAGTATTAGACCTATCGGCTGACTATAGATTTAGTAATCTTAACACTTATCAATCTTGGTACGGTGGGGAACGCACAGACCAAAACATAGCTGCTACTGCTGTTTATGGTTTACCAGAATTGTATCGCGATCAGATAGCCAATGCCCAACTTATCGGTTGTCCCGGTTGCTATGTTACTGCTAGTCTTTTAGCTCTTTCCCCACTATTTAAACAGGGTTTAATTGTACCGGAAACGGCAATTATTGATGCTAAGTCAGGTACTTCTGGAGGTGGTCGGAAAGCTGCGATTAATTTATTATTGGCTGAAGCTGATAGTTCTATTGGTGCTTATGGAGTAGCCAGTCATCGGCATACCCCAGAAATTGAACAAATTTGTGGTCATTTAGCTGGTTATGATGTCAAAGTACAGTTTACTCCTCATCTGATGCCAATGGTACGGGGAATATTAGCGACAGTCTATGGTAGTCTCCGAGACCCTGGTCTGGTGAGGGAAGACATTCTCACTATTTACAATGCTTTTTATCGAAATTGCCCTTTGGTAAAGGTTTTGCCCAGTGGTGTTTATCCTCAAACTAAGTGGGCTTGTGGTACTAATGTTTGTTATCTAGGTATTGAGGTCGATCACCGTACCAATAGAGTGATTATTATGTCAGCTATTGATAACCTAATCAAGGGTCAAGCTGGACAGGGAGTTCAGTGTATGAATTTGATGATGGGATGGGAAGAAACTCTAGGTTTACCCCAGTTGAGTTTCTATCCCTGATAATTCTTGATAATTATTTTATGGTTAAGTTTTTGGTGGTTTCATGCCACCAATAACCCAACCCAGATTTAACTAATTTTCTGAGAATCTTTTAAGAATTGAATTCCAATTTTTTGAACCGTTATAACCATACATATCTTGATAGTGGGTATCTACCAAATACTCATCTTGATGGTTAGTTAACCAACTTCTTAAATCATCCATTTTCTGGGAACCTTTTTCCATTTATTCGGAATCATCCCAATTACCATCCCATGCTTCCCACATATATTTATTAGTGTCTTCAATTATTAAATAATAACCATTCTGAAAACCATTATTATGAAAATAATCTGCCACTGCAATTAGATTAACATGAGCATCTTCTATGACTAACCAGGGATGAGGAAATTTCACCAACATTTCGGGTGGAAAAACTTCTTCTAATTTATTACAGTCGCCCTGTAAAAAATTCACTCTAGAATTAGCTTTTGCTTTCTCATCTAGTAAAGATAAATCAATATCAACTTCATAGATATTCCCTTTAATTCCCATTATTTCCAAGCAGTCAGCCAACCAAACACCACTTCCTCCATTAAAAGCACCCAGTTCAATAATTGTTTGAGGTTTTACTTCGTGCAAGAGCATCGGATAAATACTGATTTTAGCAGGGCTATTTCATTCTCAACTGTGCCATTTTGTGTATTTACGAAAATACCTTATTTTGAGCTTTATAAAATTTATCTTTCCCTACCTGAAAGTAAGTAAATTCATGCTCAAAATCTAGAATGAAATGACCCTGGATTTTAGGGGGATTTCTGACAACTAAAGTTTTATATTGTTTAGCACTAATATTACTTTAAAGATTGAATATAGTGATTTTTTCTCCTCTTATGATATTTCTTTTATAAAATATTCCAGCGGGTAATCTATATTCTCTTTGGCTTCTGATACTGTTTGTACAACATTTTTTAAAAGTTCTTTAGAGCTAAGATTTTCTGTTAATCTTGTTCTCAATATTAGTGGAGTTATTATTTTTGGTTTATTGACTCTAAGTGAGCCAATGATAATATATTCTTGTTGTGTGTAGCGCAGTAGAATAAGTTTAAATGCAGCAATTAAAAGGATAGGTAAGGTTATATTTTCACTAAGGCAAAACTTATTCAGTTATTCATAGATATTCTTATTAATCTCAATCTCTTTTGTTATTTTTATCCATGACTTAGATAGTCCTATATTTGTCTGCATCAAAGTAGTACGTGGATAGTTTATTGGTAGTTCTAATGATGGCAAAAAACCACCCAAATTTTTATGCCAATAGGATTTTTGCTGATGAAGACTTATTTTTGTATTTTGCTGTTTCATTGATCAAACCTAATTTAGTGGCTTACTTGTGAAAAAACCTAAAGAACAGGAAAAATGTTGTACTCAAGTAGTACACATAATAAAATTTTGAAAAAAAGTCAAATTGAATTATTTTAGACCAATTTCCTATAGTCAGGCTACAAATAATTGGACATCTTAGATTTCAAGCTTGATAGATACTTTTACAAGTTTTCTTTAAGTTTATCAAAATGCTATTACTTAAGAGTTAAGGCGATCGCTTTCCCTTACAAAACTTGACAAACAGTCTCTAAAAACGAGTCAAAAAATCAATGGGAAGAAACTCCGAAATTAATCTATTGGAGTTTCTATCCCTGATAGTTTTCCTGTTATTTGTTCGTTGTTACTGCCATGATCCTATCAGCATAGTTTACAGCCGTTTTCAGATCAATGAAGCACATCGTCACAACCCAAACCCTGTAGGGGCGATTCGCGTAATTAGGAGCATTCCGGAGGAAATCGCCCCTACAGTGGTTGATTCAAATGAAAACCGCTGTAATTAATTTCGGCCTTTTGGTCCTAAACCTACTGCACCTGCATAAATTGCGCGATCGCCTAATTCATATTCTATCCGTAACAGTCGATTATACTTAGCGACTCGTTCGCTACGACAGAGAGAACCTGTTTTGATTTGACCTGCGCGGGTTGCCACAGCTAAGTCAGCGATGGTTGTATCTTCTGTTTCCCCTGAACGGTGACTAATAACTGATCGAAAACCATTACGAGTTGCTAAGTCAATTGTTTCTAGGGTTTCAGTCAGGGAACCAATTTGATTGAGTTTAATCAAAATTGAGTTACCTGCAGTCATATCTATACCTTTTTGTAAACGAGTGGCATTCGTCACAAATAAGTCGTCTCCCACCAGTTGAATTTTTTTGCCTAGTTTCTCAGTTAGCTGCACCCAACTTTCCCAGTCATCTTCATGTAAACCATCTTCTATGGAAACAATAGGATATTTTTCGACTAAGCCAGCTAAATAGTCAATCAATTCAGTGGGAGAATGAGTCGCACCATCATAAGTGTAGTTACCGTCTTTATAAAATTCGCTGGCAGCTACGTCTAATGCTAGGGCAACTTCTTCCCCTGGTTTATAACCTGCTTTCTCGATCGCTGCAACTAATATGTCTAGTGCTTCTTGGTTTGAGCCTAAGTTAGGAGCATAACCACCTTCGTCTCCTACCCCACCCAGTAGACCTTTGTCTTTTAATACTCCACTGAGGGTGGCGAAAACTTCTGCACCCCAGCGCAATGCTTCTTTAAATGAGGGCGCACCCACGGGTACAATCATAAACTCTTGAATGTCTACGTTATTAGCTGCGTGGGCACCACCGTTAATTACATTCATTAGGGGTACTGGCAGTAGACTCGCTTGAGGTCCACCTAAATAACGATATAGTGGCAGACCGACAGCGTTAGCTGCTGCTTTGGCGGTAGCGAGAGAGACAGCAAGAATAGCGTTTGCTCCTAAGTTACTTTTGTTGGGGGAGCCGTCTATTTCGATCATTTTGCTATCAACTAATGTTTGGTTGAGAGCATTGGTTTTGAGTAGAGCAGGAGTAATTTTTTCTTCGACGTTTTTGACTGCTGTCAGTACCCCTTTGCCACCGTAGCGTCCTTTGTCTCCATCTCTGAGTTCGTGGGCTTCAAAGCTACCTGTTGATGCACCACTGGGTACTTGGGCTAATCCCATGGTGCCATTTTCCAGGTAGACTTCTGCTTCTATTGTTGGACGACCACGGGAGTCTAGTATTTCCCTGGCATGGATTGATTCGATACCTGTATCTGCCATACTATTTATTCCTTATTTTGTCAAGTTTAATAATGGAATTGGCTAAATACTAATTCTGAGTCTCTGGGTTTCTGGTGGAGTGGTATTTGTGGACTCAAATCAGCAAACTTTAGCATTTCCACTGACAGAATAAGGGCTAAATTAATTTTTTAACCAGATATCAAAAATGTTTAAGAATCTTGGTATTGATGTTTGCTTATATCACTGATGCCAACTATGTCTTATAAATCTTAGATTTTATTAATATTTTTCTAAATCTCAAAATAATACAACATTCCTATTTTGTTTGGTTGTGAAAAAAATATCCTAGAAAAAGGGAACAGGGTTCATTAATTGATCAGAGATAATTGATAATTACCTCTGGTTAAAACCGTTACGGAATTGAAAATCAGGAAATATTATTTCTTTTCTTGGTCGATTGGATATGGCGTTTGCGCTCCGCAAAGCTCCGAAGTGCGCGTAGCGTCCCG
>JASJEE010000339.1 GCA_030064835.1 Microcoleaceae cyanobacterium MO_207.B10
AGACCGAAAAATTCGGAAAAATGACTGCCAGAATCATAAAACCCAGATGGGTATTCGACTTGTAACTTGTTAAATAGATACCTTCAGGGGTTCTATAAACGTCTTCGTGTTCGTACTTTTTGGGCAAATTTTTTTGAATGAAATGAACCAAGGGATCGTCACTGGGTTCGGTTAACGTATAAACAAGAGATTCTAGCTCCTTTAATATATCGCGCTTTGACTTTTTGCCTTTGAGAACAGACCAAACAGCAAAGCCAGTAGCAAGAGCAATCAAAGCCACACCGCCAGTCATAACGCTTAATCCACCCAGAGCGGAGATGGTAGCAGTAATCGCTGCTGGGCCCGATAGAGAACCTGCGACACCCAAAGCACCAGCACCAGTCCAAACAGCCAGGGCTACAGTTCAACTGGTTAACACTCCTACTGTTCCTGCAATTCCCAAGTTTACATAGTCTTTTCCATCCATTCGGGTTAGTAGAGCAACCGACAGCAAGCCGGCAGCACCAATTAAGGCAGCACCACCAGTTACTACCACCAAGCCACCCAACATTCCCAAACCTCCAGCAGCAACAGAGCCTCCTCCTAAAGCAGTTAAAGTTGCAGTGGTGGCAGCTCCACCGCTTAAGCTACTAATCGCAACACCCGTTCCCGTTTTTACTCCCAATACGCTGAGAACGCTTGTTGTTGTAGGCACTAATGCTGCTGCTGCCGATGCTACATCTGACCCTTTCTGTTCAGTAACTAGCCCGACAAGTGCAAAAGAAGCCCATTGGCAGACATAGGCTAAGGAAATCAGGGAGTAGTGGACTGTTTCATTTAAAATACTGCATTAGGGAATCAGACTTCCGTAGGGGCGGGTTTCACCATTAAGTTAACGAGTTTTAACATTGGGTCAAATAAACCCGCCCCCTAAACTTTTGACTTTTAATCCACAGCATATTCTGTAAATTTTCTCATAAAGGGTGTATGAAATCCTAAAACAATATGGAAAAAATCTCTGGCTGACAGAAGCAATCTCAGGGGTGGCGCGAGATTGCTTTCTATCGTCTAATATGTACCGAATTTTAACTTAAATAACCTTGGCACCGCTCGAGATAATAAGAAGCAGTACGATCCCACCCCTTCTCTGCCACACATTCTTCAAACAAACGCCCTGCTTCCACAAAAGACTTCTGATAAAACAAAACAACTGCCCTTTCAAACTTTTCCTTAGTAGCTATTTTAGCATCTTGCAACTCTGGTGGATCGGCTGAAAACACTTCAAATAAACCAATCGCTTTAGCTTTTCCTTTAGCTTTCACTTTTTCGATTAATCTAAGATCGTATTCCAAAAGATTATTCAAACACGCAAAAGTTCGATCGGTAATTAAAAGGGAAACTCCATAGGTTTTGGTTAACCCTTCCACCCGCGAGGAAAGGTTCACCGCATCGCCGATAACTGTTCCGTCCATGCGCCCGAACCCACCCACGGTGCCTAAAATCAACCTGCCCGTATGCAAACCAATACCAATGCGCACGGGGTTGAGATTCTTTTGCTGTCGTCCCCAATTATATTTTTTCAACTCCTCTAACATGGCGATCGCTCCCTTCACTGCATCGTCAGCACAATTAGGAAACAGTGCCATAATTGCATCACCAATGTATTTATCAATAAAACCGCCGTGTTGTTGAATTTGTGGCTCCATGTAACTGAGATACTCGTTAATAAAGGCGAAGTTTTCCTCTGGAGTCATCTTTTCAGAGATGCTGGTAAAGTCGCGGATGTCGGAAAATAAAACCCTCATTTCTCTTTCGACGCGATCGCCTAATTCCACATCAACAATGCTCTTTTTTTCTAAAAAACTGAGAAATTGTTGGGGAACAAAACGCTGGCAAGCGTCGTACAGTCTGGCATTTTCTAAAGAAATCGCTCCTTGGGCAGCAAGGGTTCGCAATAATGCCAAACGCTCTTGGGTAAAGGCTCCCGCGCTCAGATTGTTTTCCAAATAGACAATACCTTGGAGTTTATTTTGATTGATGAGAGGAGTGCAGGCGATAGACTGACATTGATATCGTTGGATGTAGGGGTCGTCGGTAAAATTACCTTCAGTTGAGGCATCGTTGAGAACCACGGTTTCGCGAGTCCGGGCGACATAACGGACGATTTTTTCCGAGAGCTTTTCAAACCCATCGAGAGGAAGAGACTGCAAAACAGAAATTTCCTCCAAGTCTGCTTCCTTGGTGGCTTCGACAAATAAACCATCGCCGCGAGGCAAAATCAAGATTCCTCGCCCTGCTCCGGCATTTTCGACTATAATATCCATTAAGCTAGCCAGCAATTTATCTAAAACAATCTCCCTAGAAATTGCATTAGTAGACTTGATCGTCGTGGCTAAATCGAAAATTTCAGTATCGGTAGAGTCGCTAGTCGCCAGGGTATTGAAGGTTATAGAACTAGAAGGTATGGCAGTTGACGATTCTTTAGAGGAGACGCTATTCACTTCCTGTTGGCGCAGCATGTCCGCAGAACTTAGGCTCTGCCAACGGGAACGCAACAACTGTGAATATTTTGCTTCTAACTCTTCAACTTTGCGTTTCGCTCCCCAGATTTGATAACAATAACGGGCATTGTTTAGATAAATTTTGGCAAATTCTTCTTTACCTCTAGCCAACCAAAATTTAGCGGCTAGTTCGTTAGCCAAAGCTTCATTCTGAATAAATTTGTTTTTCCGGGCAGAGTCAATAGCGCGATCATACAAATCCATGGCTTCTAAATGTTCTCCAGAACCCCTTGCCATTTCTGCAGCGATTAACAGATACTTATGCAAAAAATTATCTGGCGAATTATCAGCCCAGATTTTCATGCGCTTTTGATTGCTTTCTAACTGCTGCCAATATTGTTCTTTGGTTTCCCCTGTCGCCTCTGGATAAAGAGATGCTATAACTAACGAATAGTGGAAATTATGTTCCGAGCCTTGGAAATGCCCTAAAACAAAGTCAATATATTTGCCAGCTTCTAATATAGCAGCCAAAGCTAGCTCGTATTCGTCATATAAATACAAAACCTGAGACTTAAAAATATTAAAAGTACAGAGCCAAGCGAAACTGTTATGGGCGTGACAATCTTCCAGATATTGAGCTTCATTAATATCGTCGTTGTGAAAATCTAATTTACCGCGAGTCATTCCCAACAGATTCAATAAAGCTAGTTGGAATCCCAAAGTACCATCGCTTGCCCACTGATTTTTAGTATTTTGGAGAAAATGCAAATATTTAGGCAGAAGTTCGATAATTTCTTGAAGATTGACTCCTTGATAAAATAGGTAACGTAACTGATGTTCTAGAGCATATCCACAATGTCGCAACTCTCCCGAAGCTAAACCAGCATGATAGGAATCATCAAAAATTTCTTTAGCGTACTTTATATGCTTGACCCAATGATTCAAATGACCTGCCAACACCAAACAAGCAGGACATTTTTGAATCTGACTGTTAAAGCGATCGCATAATTTTACAGCCAACTGACCAAACTCATAACCGGATTGATAATCCCCTAAAACCGAACCCAGGATAATTCCGTAAGTAACGTAACCTTTTGCAGATTCAGAGCTATTACCATAAGTCAGAGACAGATTTGCCATCTTGAGGACGATAACGGCGTATAATTCCTGATCGAAAAAGTAAGCTGGAGGGTCTATACTTACTAGCAAGTCTAAAATCATTCTTTGCTCGGCGCTGGCAATTTCTGGCTCGTATAATAATGATTCAATATTGCGATTTGCCAAACTTTCCTGGGCTAGTTCCACTTCAATGTCAAAAGCATTTTTCAGCTCTGTTTTCGGTAAGTCTACCCCAAGCAATGCCAGAGCTTGGCGTCCGCTTTCTATAGCATCGGAGTATTTAGCCATCATCGTGTATTGAACGATCAACATTTTATAAACTTCCGCCTGATCCAATGCCGAAACTGCTTGGCTCAAGGTATAGTTTAGTAGCTCTTCAGAATCATCTAAATTACCGTTTAAATATTCAACCAAACCTCGTTCTTTATACAAAGCAAAAGCCAAATCATACTGAGTTGACCATGAGTCTTCTGTCAGACTCTCCATCCCGAAAACCAAATATTCTCTAGCAGTAACATAAGCGTTAGCATCTTTAGCTTTTTTGCCTGCCAGCAAGTTGAGTTTGACCAACTCTAAAAGTTCTGAATCATCTGTTATCAGCGTTCCAGTCCCATTCAAGCGATCGACTATTTCAAAGATTCTCTCATTTCGTTCTTGGGGAGAGAGATTTTCCAGTAATAGGCGACCTATCTTTAAATTAAATTCTTTTTTCTGACGATCGCTTATTAAAGAATAAGCAGCTTGTTGAATCCGATCATGTCCGAACTTGAAAAACTGAATCAGCAGATTTTGATCCGGTTCTGATAAGGCAAAAATCAAGCCGCGGTCGAGGGCAATTTTTAATAAATCAAAAGTTTCTTGGGGAGATTTTTGCGAGTTCCACGTCAGCAACTGCAAGCTAAATTCTGCTCCACAACAAGCGGCTAAAGATAAGATTTCTTGGTTAGATATTGGTAATTTTTGTAATTTGCCAACCATTAATTCTACAACATTATCCGTGAAGCCCGCTTTTTCCAAAGTACCCATATCCCATTGCCAGCTTCTCGCGTGTCGGTCAAATTGCAGCAATTGTTCGTCATGTAATGCCTGTAAAAATTCATTCACAAAGAAAGGATTGCCCTCGGTTTTTTGCCAAACTAACTTTGCCAAATCGCCAACAGTTTCCGGATTCTGCTGGAGGGTATCGCCGATTAAATACGCAATTTGTTCTGTGGGTAAGGGTTGTAAAGTAATTTGGTCAATTGCGCTGTTGTTTTGCTGGAGTTTTTCGAGGGCGATCGCCAAAGGATGGCTAGCGGAAACTTCATTATCGCGATAAGCCCCTAAGAGCAAGAGATGCTGGGTCTCATCTTCGTTCAAAAGTCTTTCCACCAGTTTCACTGTCGCTAAGTCAGCCCATTGCAAATCGTCGAGGAACAAAGTTAACGGATGCTCCCGATCGCAAAAAACATTGATAAAGTTCGCGAAAACAAGGTGAAAGCGATTTTGCGCTTCCGTTGGTCCTAATACAGCAACGGGCGCTTGTTTGCCGATAATCAGCTCGACTTCGGGAATGACATCAATAATAACTTGTCCGTTATTATCCAACGCCTTCAATAATTTTTCCCGCCATACTTGCAAGTGGGTCTCTGTTTCTGCGAGTAATTGCCCGACCAATCCGCGAAAAGAGGCGACGATCGCCGAATAGGGAATATTGCGCTGAAATTGGTCAAATTTCCCGGAAATAAAATAGCCTCGACGTGCCGTAATGGGTTTGTACAGTTCTTGCACCAGGGAGGATTTGCCAATCCCGGAATAACCCGCCACCAGCATCAGTTCGACTTTCCCCGTCTCGGCAACTCGTTCAAATGCTTCAAGTAACATGGCAATTTCTCCTTCCCGTCCGTAGAGTTTTTGGGGAATTTGAAAGCGATTAGAAAGATCCCGTCGAGCCAGAGGAAAGGGAGCAATATCTCCCGTTTCCTCTAATTGTCGGCGACATTCTTCTAAATCTGCTTGCAAACCATTGGCACTTTGATAGCGCTCTTCCGCATTCTTCGCCATCAATTTTAAAACGATATCTGCTAAAACTTGGGGAATTTGTTGACTGTTATCTGAAAGCTGACTGCTGAAAGCTGACTGCTGAAAGCTGACTGCTAAAATCGGCATTTTAGCAATATGACAGTGAACTAATTCCATTCGATTTGCGCCTTGTTTCATTGATGCTAACATTTTAGGAATATCCTCAATAATAAATTCCAACTCAATCTCTTCGATTTCTTCAGCAATTTCCTCATCTGGTTTAGGGTAATGAGTCTGATAAAGTTCAATTAATTCAATTAAGTCATTTATATACGTCCGAGCATGATCTATGTTCCCGTAAATAAAACTCACTGGGTTGTTAATTTCATGGGCAATTCCCGCTACCAGTTGCCCTAAGCTAGACATTTTCTCATTTTGGACTAATTGCCCTTGAGTCTGGCGCAATTCTTCTAAAGCTCGTGCTAATTTGTCTGCTTGTTGTCTCAGTTTTGCTTCCGATTTGATTAAGGCATCTTCCACCTCTTTGCGGGCAGTAACATCTTCTTGAATTCCCAGAAAATGTGTTATCTTCCCTTCAGCGTCAAAAATTGGAGAAATGGTTGCTTGTGCCCAATAGAGAGAACCATCTTTTTTTAGGTTGTGAAACTGACCATGCCATTCCCCTCCCGATTTAATTGTTTTCCATAATTCCTGGTAATAAGCCTTAGTTTGTTCGCCAGAATTTAAAATACCTGGGGTTTTGCGGTAGACTTCTTTGGCAGAATAACCAGTAATTTTGGTAAATTGGGGGTTTACATAGTCAATTTTGCCAGACAAATCGGTAATGATAATCGCATTAGCACTTTGTTCCACAGCTTGGGAAAGTTTGCGTAATTCTTCTTCCGCTTGCCTGCGTGCAGTAATATCCAAGCTGTATTCGATCATCTGTATCAAGTTGCCCTGTTTATCGAAGATAGGATAGCCGTGAACTTCGACCACCATCGGATTGCCATAAGTATCAAAATGGATATGCTCCACAACTACTGGCTGTTTTGTCTGCTGAAGTATTTGCAAGGGACAGGAATGTTCGGCATCTATACAAGGAGTGTTGCGTTTATGAGTCAACGCATAACAATTGGTATTTCTGGTATCACCTAATTTTCTGGAAGCAGCATTGGCTGCAATAATTTTATAATCGGCAACGTTAATTACATAAAAAGGTTCAGTCAGAGAATTGATGACGTTGTTTAAAAACTCATTTTGTTCTTGAATTTTTGCTTCCGCTTGACGATGTTTATGTTGACTGTCGGTTAACCACAGGGAAATTACTAGGATGATCGCCCCTAATCCCAAAAAAATTACGATAGTTCTTTGCCGAATTGGGTTTAACTCGGCATTGATTTCGGCACTGGATAAATGGGAAACGACTTTCCAATAATATTCGGAAGGGTCGATTTGACTAACGCTGGGAGCAAATGCGTCTGGGGAACCGGTACTAGATTTTTGTCCTTCGACGAGAGGATAAATGGTGACAAAGGTAAATAAGCCATTGTTAGTATAAAATTGACCGGATTTTTGCTGACTAATTTGCGACCATTCAACGGGAAAATCATTGCCGAACTTGCGCTCGTCGTGGTCATACATAAACCCCCATAACTTTGATTCTGCCACTCCCGTCAGCCAATATCCCTCGACATTGAGTAGCATCACATTTCCTGGAGCTTTTGCGGCATCACTTTTAAGTTGGTTTAATAAATGATTCCCTAAATAATTGAGCAAGACAATTCCCCGTTTATTATTCTGGGAATCAAACACCGGTAAACCAAAGCGAATCATCGGCTTTAAGGGTTGTTCTATTTTTCCCCTTTCCGTGTTTAAATCAAAGGGAGAAACAAAGATTTCTCCTCTTTCTAGCTTAAATGTATCTTCAAAGTAATAGCGATCGCCTTTATTTTGCAGTCCTTCTTCGGGCACAATAGAAGGAGGCCCCTGATTAAAGTTCACCCGGACGATTTCCAGACCAGTTTCGTCTAAAAAGCGAATCTGATCGTAAATTTGCTTGTGGGTGGAAAAACTTAGATATTCACGAGCTAAAGATTCTCTACCTTGGCTATTTTCTTGTTCAAAATATAATTTTAACTCGTTCATTTCGGCTAAAAACCTCAAATCGGAGACAATTAACTGAAATTCCCTAGTAATCTGGTTAGTTTGTCCTTTGAGACTATTGGTGGCTTGGATTTCTAGAAGGGTTTTCGCCTGTTTTTCTTCTTGGACATAGATAATCCCGATGACAACAGCAATGGGAGTAATTAGTAGTAAGAATGTACTCAGAAACCGGACAATTGTTGTGGATTTAAAAAAATGGATTTTTTGTATCATAATTGATTAGGTGGGTTCAATCATTAATAGTTAATAATTAATAATTAATAATTAATTATTCTACCAATTTGATCAATGTTTATTACAAATAACAGGACTTCCACAAAATAGCACCAGAAAATAGGCTCAAATCTAGACAGACAAAAGTTTTGACATTAGCCAGGGATAAATCCTTGATTACCAAGGGTTTTAGCCATTTTTAGAACCTTGACGTAATTCCCTTGTCTAGACTGACTTTTCCTTCATAATGCTCCCCAAACAAGTAGTTTTTCTGCCATAAAATGTCTCTGTACCATTACTATACTTCCTCTTAATATAGCTTTTATATTGAATATGAATTTAATTATTATCTATCGTTTTTCCTGATTCAACTTTATATACTGCCTCAAATATAATGGATAATTGATAATTAGTAATTAATCCCCAGAGAGTAAGCATTCAGCTTTTAGCACTCAGCTATCAGCCAATAATAAATAATTCTTTACTAAGGTTACCGAATAATTAATAATTAATAATTAATAATTAAGAGTTGATAGTCAATAATTAATTATTAATTCAACAATTAAGGTTTAAAGC
>JASJEE010000340.1 GCA_030064835.1 Microcoleaceae cyanobacterium MO_207.B10
GAATAGGGAATAGGAACAAATAAAAATAGGTGTACCTCATTAGGCTGAGAAACGCTATAGTGCATCAAAAATTTATATAGTAATTCCCATATTGGTGGGGTACAGTCATTCGTTTGCTTGAGGGAACAGGGAACGGGGAAGAGGGAACAGGGAATAAAAGACAAAAAGATAAATGTACCTCACTAGCTTGAGAAACGCTATAGCTATAGGTAGACAATTTTTGAAAAATAGTTATTTGTTCTACCTGCCTAAAACTACAAATATTATCATCCTGTGAAGCTCCTCCACAAAAAATCCGGTGAAACAAAGTGGTGAAATTGCATCTTCAAAAAAATCGTGATACTATATATATAATAGGAGTCATTCGCCACAACACATGACTTTTTATTCAACCAAATATCTCAAAATATCTGATTTATCAGCAATAAATGTTTATTTATCCCCCAGCCAAAAAATTAGAATTATCAGGAAATACTATTCATATCTGGCGTGCCAATCTTAAATTACCCCCCCCTCAGATAGAGACACTATCAAAAACATTATCCTCAGATGAAATAGAAAGAGCAAACCAATTTTATTTTGAAAAAGACAAACATAATTTTATTGTTGCCAGAGCAACATTAAGAAAAATTCTGAGTCTATACTTAAATCTTGAACCTTCTCAATTAAAATTTACTTACAGTGAGCGTGGTAAACCAACCTTATCTATACCTACATCAATATTATTTAACTTATCCCACTCTCAAGATTTAGCTTTATATGCCATTACAAAAGTTAATTCCATCGGCATTGACTTAGAATATATTCGCCCAATGAACGACGCTAAAAGTTTAGCTAAACGTTTTTTTTCTGCTCAAGAATATAAGTTTATTAGTCAGCTTCTTCCTCAGCAACAGCAAGAAACATTTTTCAAAATATGGACTTGCAAAGAAGCCTATTTAAAAGCTACCGGAGAGGGTTTAGCAGGTGGGTTAGAAAAAGTAGAAGTTTCTACAACTCCAGACCAACCAATACATTTTTTGAGTATTAATGAAAATGCTAAAGAAGCTTCAGGTTGGTATTTACATCAGTTTGTTCCTGAACCTAATTATATTGCTGCTGTAGTAGTGGCGGGAAAAGTTGAAAAGTTAAGTTTTTGGCAGATATAGAATTTCCATAAATTTATCTCTTTTGCGATGTAGATTTGAATTTATTCTCTGATGTATATTTGAAAATAAAAACAATTTCTACAAATACTTTCTTGACCCTACTTTAGTAATACCAAATTGATAAATGTTTGCTACAAATATTATCAATCTTGGGTGTAGGGTGTGGGGTGTAGGGTGTGGTTAAATCATGGGAAAAACAAAGAAAAAGGCTGGTTATCAAAGGGATAAAGTCGAAAAACTTGATTAATTAGTTAATAGTTGAAGTTTGCTCAAGTATCACATTCTTTTTTAAAATTGATATAATATCAATTTCATATATAGCAATCCTACATGATTTATGAAAATTTGCCATACATGAAAGTTTTTGGAAAATCAAAGGTTTGACAGTGTGTAACCAGATCGAACAAATATTTGATTAGATTATACCATTTCTGGCTTTTCACTAATGAAATAGGATTGCTATAGTAATCCTCCTAAATTAGGTTGTGAAAAAATAGTTTAAAAAAAGGTAAAACAAAGATTTGATATGATTTAGGTTTGCTATAAGATTTTGCATAGCGTGGCTGTCTTATACTAATACCAAATCCGGTTATTGCCAGTTTTTAAAATGCCTCTCTAACCCTTATACTTTCTGCCTTACTTTTATCATAAATATTCTTTATAAACCGGATTTAGTATAATTACTATACCAAAAGTAACGTTATAATTTTTATTATTTGGTTTCCTCTGATTCTATATACCGAGCGATCAAAAAATTTTCAAGTCATTGCTGTTTATTCATAACTTTTATAGGGTTTCCCAGACTAATGATATACACCTATAGCTTTTTTCAAGCTTGTGAGGTACATTTGTCTTTTTACCTTTTTATTCCCTGTTCCCCCTTCGCTTTTTCCTGTTCCCTCAAACAAATAAATGAGTTTACCTCACCAATATGGGAATTGCTATAACTTTTGATCAAACTCAATAATAATTAGGGCTTGCTGAATCAAGCTAAAAGTTAGGATTGCTAAGGCTTTTAGAGCTTTTTATTTTCAATTTATCTCCTAGTTATTGGCTGCTTATTAGTCTCAAAATACTAAAATTTTCTGTTGAAATTAAAGAAAATTCCTTCAGATAAAATGACGGAAATTGTCGCCTATTCCCCCATCTCCGCGTCTTGTGTATACCCATGTCTTACCCCTACCAACCAATTCTTTTAGCAGACCCTAATTACTCCCACTCTGCCAATTCTTCTATCCAATTTTGCAATAAGTTATTAATTTGTTCTCGCCGAGTTTCAAAACTAGCAGATATCCAAATAAACGCAATTCCCAGAATTAAACCAATTATCCATTTCACAAAAGAGTACAGATAATTGAGAATAATAAGCTGGTTAAAAACATTAATTAAAAGCGTTACTGTTCCTACATAAACATAAGCTCTAGTTCGCAATCCTAATCCAGCAAAAATAGCAATTACACTAATTATTCCTGGTAATAAACCAGTCCACTTATTTTCTAATAAAGCGACAAAACAAATCATCCCTATACCTAACAAACGCAAATTATGACGAGTATTTTTGTTTTCTGGTAATTTCAGACTAGGGTCAAATTGGGCTATATAAAGTACAGATAATCCTAGTGGGAAAACATAAAATAATGTCTCAATGGATGTTGTTAAATTATTGAGCCAGGTAATGAGAGTAAAATCAATCAAACCTACAGTAATATAGGTTAAGCGAATATTCCGTTTAACCTTGGCAATAAAAATATAAAATCCAGCTGTTATTAAAATTGAAATGTACCAATACCATGTTTGAGTCGAGTTAAATATGACGTTAGTAATTCCTACAGTTGCGATTGGAATGATTAGAGAAACTCGTTGCCAAGGTTTGATATTCCATCCCCAATTTTCCCAGGGTAATATATAGATAAAGTAGGAGACTATTGTTGCTATTGCACCTAGCCAAGATAGTAAAAATTCTGTGATTGAAAGTAAGTTAATGATATAGATAACAAGGGCATATCCTTCTATAACTCCAAGGTAAATCCAAGTTTCGGCTTGCTGCAAATTTGAATTATTTCTGCCTTGCATAATTGCATATGTAGTTAAAAATATTCCGGTGGTTAATCCTAATGAAATATTTGTCTCAAAGTTATTTACTGCTAATAAAACTAAAAGGAGGCTACCTATTGCCCAGTGTATATTGGCAATATTTTTAACCTCTATTTCTGTCAGTCTGAAATAATCTAATAACCAAGGATATAACAACCGATAGGAATAGGTGATAGTTGTACAAAGGCTGGCATAAGCAATTAACTTTTCTCCTATTGGTAGGGAATAAATTTGATATGAAAGTAGTTCAGCAGCAGCACAAGATATTCCGGCAATACCTAAGTATAAGATTGGTTTTAGTAGAGTCTTTCTTCTGCCGATTCCGATTAAGATAAATGATAAAGCTAGGGTGGTTAAACCAGTCCAAGTTTCAAAAATACCAACACGCAATAAAGCACCTAAAATACCATAGATTAATGGTATTGCTTGCCAAGTTATCGGTAGATTATTAATAGTTGTTTTTCTTTGTAAGAAGTCTCCTAAAATTTGAGTCAATAATCCTAATGCAATATTAGCGATCGCTAAACTCACAACAGATTTATTTACTAAACCTAAAGTTTCTACTGTTAATAATTCTAATCCCCAACCAAAGCTATAAACTGTAGGGGTAGACTGTACAAAGTTATTGAGGCTAAATGTGATTCTCGAATTTTCTGTTTGTTTTTTAATAGAACCTCGATACCCAATAGCAAATAATGTCAAAATAGCAGAGGTAATTACTACTATTGAGGCGTTAAAAATTTCCCAGTAAATTCCGAAAGAATGGATTGTTAAAATAACTAATTGTAAGCCACACAAAACTACTGCCCAACCATCTATTGCTCTATAATAAATTTGAAATAACTGGCTTGATAATCTAACTATTCGAGAATATAAAAACCATAAAGTTACCACAAATATGGCAATCGTTAAAAACCATCCCTCTCCCGAAACAGCAGGCAAACCTAAGATACCTTCCCCAAGGAAAAGACTGATAAAAATCAAGAGAAAACTAACAGTAATATTTGCTGCTGTTTGAGTGAGTAAGTATTGAGTATTAACAAACATTAAAACTGTGCCTAAACCAAAACCAATTAACCGAGTTTCTGGTTGCCAGAAAGTTAAAAATTGCAGCATAATTACAGCAGCTATACTCAATCTACCTGCTATTTGCCTGAAGGATGTAATTCTGGCAGAAATAGTTGTTAAAGCTAGAGGAGTAATAAACCAAATAATCCCCCATTTCGCCGATAAGTTACAACTAATAGTGGTGCAAATATTAGCTTGAAAAATTCCTAACTTGATTAACCACAAACAATAACTAATAACTGCCAATAATAAACCAAAATGCCACCCACTGAAACAAAAACAACCTAACAGAGAAATAGAGGATGTAGGTCTGACTATTCTTGTTTCTGTTGTTATCCTGGTCTGGAAACTAAATATTCCCCACTCACCCAACATTATGATTAATAAAATTATTGCCCATACATCTAAACTTAAGTCTGGTAACAAATAATTAATCCCAGAAAATATTGATAATAAACCACTAACATGACTGAGATAAACAAGACTAACTCTCGTAGGTTGACGGCGATAAGTAAAAATCGTAAGGGTAATGCTTGAAGCTAAAAAGTTGATAAATACAACTAGAGGATTTTGCCAGGATAATATATTTAAGAATACTCCAAACCCTAAACAAATTCTCTCGCTAAACTTTCCTAAATTAATTTGTTGACGATTATAAATCCAATCTGTCACCCAAACCATAAATATTAAGTAGGGAAACCAAGTCAAACTAAGCAAAGTTTCTGGGGAATTTTGGGAGTTAAAGATTTCGGTAGTTGTACCAATTAATGTTTTTTGAGTCGTAACTGGAATTAGCCTTTTTACCAATAACATTGTCTGAAAGCCAACGATAAAAATAGCAGTTAAGTCAATCTTGCGCCAAGATTTTTGCAGATTTTCAGCTAATAGTAACAAGCTAATAATACTGATGATGAATGCTTGCCAAGGTTGAGCATCTACTGAAACTAACCAGCCAATGAATAATAAACTAATTCCAATCCGATTTTGCACAAGTAATTTTGCTTTTATCGGATGAGATAGATTATTTTTCAATAATATTAACCCACTAATTCCCAAGGCTAATCCTAATTGTGTAATCTCTACATTAGCAATAAAAATTGCTCTGGCAACTAAAATTCCCAAAGCGTAAATTACGATCGCTATTCCGGTCAGGGGGTCGCCATAATTAGTTTTATTTTTAACTTCTATTATTTCTGCCGTGGGTTGATTTTGCTGATAATAAATAGTAGCAAGTGCCGTACCAATAACTCCTAAATAAACTGCCAAAATAGGAAATCCTAAAAATCTCCACCCATACTGTAAATAGCTCAAACCTAATAAGTTTAGTGCAGTGATTGAAATCCAGTTTGTCGTGACATTATTACGAGATTTTTTATCAAAATATATAGTAATCACACTCAAAATAATCGTAGCTAATGCCACTGTTAATAATCCGCCAATATTTACCCACAAACCTAGACCATCTATTGCCCAAAAATTCACTGGTACTAATAATAATGTCACCAATTGCAACGTCTCAGAAGTTAACCGTAAATTTCCTATCTTTTTCGACCAAATTGTTGCTGCCCAAAAGCATAATGTATATGCTAAAAGCACTAAATATTGCCCGGTCGGTGGAAATTTTTCCCACTGACTTGCAGCAAGTAACCCAGAAGAAACTACCACCATAAATAAACCCAAAAAAAGTAGCCACCGCAAGCTTAATTCTGCCATTAGCGATTTTAATAATTGAGTTATCAAATTAGGAGATTTTTGACGAGGAGATTTATCGACGGTGGAGGGTAAATCTGTTTCTTTTGGAGTTGCTAATGTTGGTTTAGTGTTGATAAGTTGTGTTTGTGGTAATGGGGTGCTTAAATGTTTTTGACATAGTTGTTTAACTTGCTCATCAGATATTAAACCCAGACGTAACCAAATATCTAAACCTTCTAATAATTGAGGACTATCAGAGTTGACAGGAATTAACACTTTTAACCTCCACTTATAAATATAATTTTTAAATATATTTCTGGTATTCTTTAAAATCCGAAAGCTACCGCATCAATCATATACTTACCTTTTTCTCTACCCACTTCTAAATATATTTCTAATAATTCCTGATATGTAGTTTCTCCTCCTATTATATTCCAGAATTCATTTCCAATCACTACTGCTTGATTAAAGGGCGTATAATTAAGTGCGTATGACCATTTATAATCATTTATTGTAGGGCCATAAGGATTATAAGACATTGCATAATAAGCTTTTACTTGAGGACGGTTTTTACCCCGTCGTAAGTGAAATTTCAATAGACCTTCTGTTACTTCTAAACATTGACCCTTAGAAAGCATTTATAAAGTAAATAAGTAGCTAGGCATAATTAAATATAAAACGCTCTGTGTTATAAAATTTAAGTTTTCCTCAGATGCACGTATATGGCATTTTATAACTTTTTTTGCCTACCTACTTATTAAGGGAAAAATATTGCTATTTGGTGGGTTACGGCGCACCTTAAATCACGAAAAATTATAGTCCTATGCCCACCTAACCCACCCGACAAGGGCTTAATTTTTTGTTGATAAACGGTCTCTTATTAGGTTTTGGAGACTTCATTTCATAAAACAATTTTTGACCTTTATTAGTAAAAATATAAAGGTCTGCTCTAACTTTTTTTGTTTCTAAGTCATCCGACTGTCTTTTATTAAGAACAGCTATAATCATTTCTTCTAGAGATGGTTTAAACTTTTTCTTACCTGGAATAGATTCATAATTTTGTTTTTGACACTCAATTTATTCCCAATCTATTTTACTAACTTCTGCTTGAATATCGTAAGCTCTTTGTGCATCTTGATGATGTTCGAGAGCAACTAAACGAGCACATTCTTCAAGAGAAGTACCCAGTCTAGTGCTAAACCCAGGTTCAAATTGATTAATTCTTATTACTTCTGGGGGAATTATTGCTGCATGAAATGGCTTTAGTTCGGCTTTAGTTGACTTAAGAGATAAATAATCTCTTGCAGTTGTTGGTTTTTGTATCACCCTTCCCTGATATTCCTCTACAAGACCTTGAATAAAACCCTCAAGAAAACCTTTGATTTTTTCAGGGGTTTTTGAACTAATAGTGGTCATATATCTACTATTTATAAAATTACTTCAACCAAGGATTTTACTAAATGATAAACTACTGGCACTGAAACTGCATTACCAAATTTTTTTTTAGTCACACTCTCGTTTTCAGCTATGATAAACCAATCGGGAAACCCCTGTAATTTTGCATAATCTTTTGCCGATAAAGGCTGAATTTTTCCTTTTATATAAATCTCCAGAATAAATGTCTGTTTATATGCTTGAGGTTGTTGAAATTCTATCGTTTTTTTAGCCACAAAATCTTTAGTTCCAGTAGCGGTTAAAGTAGCTATAACATCAGTATGAGGTAAATAAACTTTAGCTATTCCATTAATTCCTGAAGAAATTTTAGAGTTCACAAAATCGTATCCTGTTTCTTCCACACATCTGAGGATTTTTTTACCAACTAATTTATCAATCTCTTGTTTTTCCAGATTTGGTATTAGCTCAACTCAACTATTTAAACTAAGCGGATTTCCATCCTTATTTCCATACTTCTTTTTTCGACGATTTTTTAAGATAGTTTGACAGATAAATTTCTCTCTTTCGCTAGTTTTAATTCATTCTTGGGAATGAATTTTTGTATGACCGTCTCTAATATCTCCAAAGGTAAAAAAATCATTCAACTCATCATTTTTTTGAAACCTTCCCCTAGAAACAGGAACTTTTTCCCCGAATAATACTTCTGGATGAAACTTTTTTTTCGTAATTTCACAAGGTTTAATACCTCGAACAAATTCATATAATTTTGGTTTCAAACCTAAAGGTTGGGGAAATTTAATCTCATTTTTTTCTAAGTCATTTCTCACTCCAACTATAAAAATTATTTAGCGGTCTTGAGACAAAGAAAAATCATAATAATTCAATAATTTAGCATTAACCTTATATCCTAAATCTCTCAAGCTTATCAAGATAAATTCAAAGCATTCTCGATGTCTAGGCTCCGTTAAACCTTTAACATTTTCAAATATAAATCCCTTGGGTTTATTCAGGGTCATTTCATTCTAGATTTTGGCAATGAATTTACTGGCTTTACAGATAGCTAAAGATGCGTTGTCTAAAGCTGGCAATAAGGTATTCTCGTAAATATATAAAATGGCAAAGTTGAGAATGAAATAGCCCTG
>JASJEE010000341.1 GCA_030064835.1 Microcoleaceae cyanobacterium MO_207.B10
AATACAAATCTTTCAGGAAAGCCGTTTTAGGGAGCTTAACAACTATAGGGGTTCAGAAGACCGAAAAATTACGAAAAATGACTGCCAGACTCGTAAAACCCAGATGGCTATTGGAGTTGTAATTTATTCAAGAGATACCAAATGGGTTCTATCTGAAGTAGGTACACCCATTTCTACTAACCTCTCAGCAACAGACTCTTCCGTACCATTATATTGAATCCAAATTTTGCCATCTATAATGTCAAAGTGCATCACAGGACCAAATATTCGTTTATCTCCTTGCCAACCAACATAAGCTAGTTGATAATGGTCATGTTTTCTATCAAATATTAATTCATTTTTTACTGTATCATTTGTATTTGCTATTTCTGCGTGTGAACTCAAAATTTGCTGAACAAACTCTCGATATTTTTATAACTTATCCATTGAGAAATCACCTCCAATTTAGGATTGTAAATAATCAGTTTGACTTGATAACGTTTCAGAGAACGTTGGATAAAAGGAAGTTGAAAAAAATATTGATAAGTTTCCACAGGAATAGCTAAATAAACAATTCGGTCTTGTTCTTGCTCTTCAAGTGCTTGACAATAGTTAAGATATTGACCTAAAGCAGTATGAAATGAGCTAATATCTGAATCTCCAATAAAGCTTTTAATTTCTACAGCAATTTTTTCAGAACCTCTTTCTGCTGCAATAACATTTTCTGCTGCCAAATCAATTTGTAATTTGATAGCTTCGCTAATCCTAATTGTCAAAGGATCGTGGGTGATATTCCATTCATCTTTGATTCAAGCATTTTTAACCTGTTGATGGAAAATGTCTTTAGCCATTAACCTCCTATTCTTTTGTCTGAAAACTACAGATTTTTTCTAGCAAGCGATCAAATTAAACTACAGGAATATTATCTGCTTTGAGTTGAGCTTTTACTTCCTCATTCTCATGTTCCAATTTTATCCGACCTTGTAACTGAGGAATTAAAGTTGACCACTGTATTTGACTCAACTCTCCAACTAAAAAAATTTCTGGTCCCTCATCTACCTCTAATTCTGCCTCCATTAATAAGTTCATTGCCACGCTAGATAAAATTAAATCTGCCTCTTCAGCAGAAATATTGCTGTTATCTATTAATAAAGTCATCTTACCTCTATCTGGATGAGTCACCAGACTTTTAATTACTTCTTGTAATTCTAATCCTACCGTTTCTTCTGGTTGTGACCAGTCTGGGAATATAATTAAATTAATCTCCCTTAACTGCAGTTTTTCTTGTAAAGAAGGTAAATACTTCTCCTCTAAAAACTTGACATCACCATTTCTCATCCGCAGAAGTTCCTCAAACTTTTCTTCCAAAAAATCTATAGAACGGGTAATGTCAAATAATTCAGCACGCTTTTGACCTGCTATTGCTATTTCCTGCCATTGCTCAGGATTTTTTGTCAAACCCATCAACGCTTCAGCTAAAGCAAAAGCATTTCCTGGGGGAAAAGTTAATCCACTTATCCCACGTTCCACAATTTCAGCGGAACCACCAGTACCACTCGAAATCAAAGTTAAACCTGCTGCCATTGCTTCTACTTGCGATCGCCCAAAAGGTTCTTCCCACACAGAAGGGAAAACCAAGACGTTGTTATTAGCAAAAAGCTCTATTAATTCTTGACGGGGTAAATATCCTAGAAAATCCACTTTACTATCAAAACCACGAGTTTGGGCAACATTTTGTAAAGCATTTAAAAAATCTGTGTTTGGTGCATCACCCGCAATAGAACATTCAAAGTCTATTCCAGCATAATGCAAAATTGCTAAAGCTTCGATTAATGTTTGCGGACCTTTGTAAGGTAAAACTAAGCTGGCGAAAACAATACGGAGTTTATCTACATTAGGCAAGCAGCACATTTGAAACTGCTCAATAAAAGCTCCTGGATAAACCACACCGACCTCATCAAGGGGGTATCCCTGTTTAATTACACCTTGTCTACCATATTCGCTATTTGCTCCAACGAAATAAAGAGGACTATTGGGAGTAGAGTCAACAGGATACCCTGGTTGAGCAAACCCTAATAAATGAATTACTGGAATAGAATTTTCTAAAAGAGGTAGGAAAATAGAGTTACCTAATAAATCTATATTTCCTAGCAAGCAAACATCTGGAGCGTAATTTTCTATTGTTTTTCTAATCAGTGAATCATTATGTGCAATAACCCGCTGAACTTCCGACTTATCTGCAAAGTGCTTTGGAGGTAGTTCTTCATAAGTACCACATAACAATAGCTCACGAGTTACGTTGGTTTCTGGGGATTTAATTTCTCCCAAGTAAGGTGCATCCGAAGCGAGTGCATGAATAGTATGACCACGTTTACCAAGTACATTAGCAAAATCGCAAATGCGACGACCGTATCCTCCTAACTCTTGCGGTGGATAGAGATTATTGATGACTAAGATGCGTTTAGGTTTGATCTTGGATATAAATTTTTCTGATAAATTTGTAGGGAGAGTTGCAACGTTGTTACCCGCTTCTAAGTCGCAGTAATGATTAGCAACTGAAGTCGCTTCTTCTTCTTTACCTATTTGCCTATAACAATTTTCTAGTAAAGACAATGCTGATAAATTTTGAGGTTGAATTTTTACTAAGTGTTCGAGGATATTTGCAGCTTCTTGGTACTCTTTTAAATCTATCAAGATTTTAGCTAAAAGTTCCATTGCTAGAGAGTTGCGACGTTCTAAACTGACAGCTTTAGCGAATAATTGTTTTGCTGCTTGTAAATCTTCTAACTTGAGGGATAGTTTACCAAGTTCTAGTAGTGCTGTTACATTTTCCGGGTTTTCTTTGAGAAACTCTTCCAAAGCTAATAATGCTTTGAGGGAGTTACCTTGCGATCGCAACTTTATACCTTCTTCTAATTTAGTTTGAGTATTTTCTTGGTTCTGAAAAGCAAATTCAATTGGAATATTCTTTAAAGGATACTTGATACTAATAGGTTTTTCAAATATCCTTTCAACCTTCTCAGTTTCTTGCGTAGAAATAAATCCTATATGATTTTTAATATCATCAACCCCACCAATGACTTTTATTCTTCCATAGTGAACTTTCTTATTAAATTTAGTAGCTAAGTTTTCTGCAATTTCATAAAAACCTTGCTCCATTCCTTGATAATAATATCTAGTTATTGAATCGCTACCTATATCATCTACTAAAATAATATAATCTTCTTCCACATCCAACTTATTAACCATAGCCATAAATTCTTGCTTTAATTCATTATAACTATGACTAGCATCCATAAATATTAATTGTGGAAGCGAGCTGCCTGGAAATAATTTATTATAGGATAAATTATCTTGAGTATTTCCTTGAATAATATTTACACTTCTTTTTTCTTCTCTTGATAATTCTTGTTCCAAAAATTCGGAAATTCCATTAGCATCAATACCATAGTAATTCAAATTTGAATTTCTAATAATTTCTACACAATTTTTGCCAATACTTACTCCTAACTCTAGGATTGAATTTATCTTGTTAACCTGTGCTAAAGCAATAATTATATCTGTGTGACAAATATCCTTCTGCTTAAGTAAAATTTTTGAACAATACTCATCACCTAAGCCATATTGTTGATTAATGCGATTGATAATATACAATTTGTCTTCATAGCTTTTACCTTTTAATCTCTCAAGTTTAATCGACTCACATACTTGCTGAAATTCATTAGTAGCCATTAAAAAATTTGATACATTCATAATTGATATTTTTATGTTAAGCTATCGTTGTTTACTTTATGGAAATATCTTCATATTCTGTCATCGATTGGCAAGAACGAGCATTTACATACCAAAGCCGACAGGATTATAACAAATTAGTACAGCTTTATGAACAAGCCTTTGAACTTGAGCCTGATATTACTTCACACTACTGGAATTTAGATTTCAAAGTAGAAAAATATATTCATTTTTCACAGACGACTTTTAATGCTTTTGATATATATAAAAATCACAAAAAGAGCCTCGCTCTTTGTATTCACTTACTGGGTATTGATTAGGTATTTTCCTTACAAATTCCCAATTTTTGAATGTTTGCGAAATGTAATTTGAAAAATTTCTATGTCTGACGTGTTGAGCATCTGTTTTCTCTTCCTCATAGTCAGAAGAATAAATAATTACAAATTTCTTAGCAGAGTTAAACAAATTATTCATATACAAATAAAATATTTCATCTTCTATTAAATGAAAAATAACATCAAGGGATAATCCTAAATCTGCTGTAATCTTTTCTTGGTTTCCAAAGCAATTCTGTTCATATAAAATAAATTTCTTGCTAGAATCATTTTTAAATTTTTCTCTACATATTTCTACTGCCTTCTGAGATACATCCACTCCGATATATTGTGGATATTGTGCATATATTAACTGATTACCATCACCACAACCAAATTCTATTACAGTTTTTACCTGATTTTGAGCTACAAAATCATTGATTATATTAGCCTTAAATTCTGCTATATGACCGTAAGAACCTACTCCTGAGTTTCCTCCGTAAACATATCGATTTTCCCAATATTGTGCCGATCCAATAAACCTTAGTTGAAGTCTCATTTCATTCTTATTTACTTCGAGAACAGGTAAATTTTCTGCACCTAAATAACTAAGAGCTTTCTTATCTTCTTCTTCTAAAGCAATTCGATATTTAATTCTACCGAGCAAAAGTTTCCACTGAATTTTATTGAGATTTCCAACTAATGAGACTTCTGTTTTTTCGTTAACTTCTAAGTTTTCCTCCATAAATAAATTCATCGCAACACCAGATAAAATTTCATTCGCTTCTTCATCTGAAATATTGTTGGTATATATCAGTATAGTAGCTGGAATTGACTGTAAAAATTGAATAATTGCTCCAATACCAGCTTTTAATTGAGCAAAAATTTGTTCTTCTGGTTGAGACCAGTCAGGAAATAGAATTAAATTAATTTCTTTTAAATTTATGTTTATTATCTGGTCAATCGCTTTTTGTTCGTTGATCGCTTCTTTGATTATCTTCCACAGTCCACTACTGCTTTTATCCATAGAGAAATTAGTAGAAACTCGTCTACTAGCAGCTTTCCCTAATTCCTCTGCTAAATTAGGATTTTCTGCTAACCTTAACATACACTCAGCCATTCTATTTATGTCACATTCTGCCACCAACAACCCCGTTTCTCCATCTGTAACTACTTCTGGAATACCACCACTAAAAGTTCCTACTACTGGTAAACCGGAAGCACCAGCTTCAAGGAAAACAATGCCTAAGGCTTCACATTGCCCATCCGATGTACGAATAGAATGTTGAATAAAAGCCCTACCAGAATGCATGATATCTATAATTTCTGAGTGTTGTTTCACTCCTAAAAAATCAATAGATGAAGATATCTCTAGCGCTCTTGCTAGCTGTTGACAACTTTCCAATAAAGGACCGTCACCAACCATAATTAAACGAGCATCATGACAAGCTTCTACTACTTTTTTAAAAGCCAAAATGCTTAATTGAGGACCTTTGACATCAACAAATCTTGATACAGCTATAAAAGTTGGAGGCGATAAGGCAGGATAGGCTTCAGTAAACAAGGAAGTATCAACCCCATTGTAGTTTACTATTACCTTTTGAGGAGATGCACCAAGCTTTAATACTCGTTCCCTCAGAAAATTTGAAGGTGTTACAATTGCAGCAGCTTTTTGAAAAAGCTCTGGGTAATGTTGACCTACTTCTCCAAATACTATATCGTTGCGATTTGCATCAGCACCATGAAAATGCACAATTAATGGCAACCCTATTTCTTGACAAATATCCATCATAGCAACCCCAGTCGGACCAAATTCTGCCAAAACAGCATCTACATGGTTTTCTAGTAAAAATTGTTTAAGTTCTGACTGATTATAACGAAGGGGGAACCATACTCCATGCAAATCTATAACTTTTGCAGGTAAATGTTCTATGTGGGCACGAATAAAGGTTTCTGAATAAGCACTCTTATTAGGGTGGGCAACACATACGACAAACTCTTCCAACTTATGTACCATATAAATCTTTGTAAATTTTTATCTTTAAACTAATTGTTTGATTCAACAAGGCATAAATCTTGTAATTTTTTTCAGATATGGAAACATTAACTACATTAACTTAGTAAATCCAGCTTGCTGAAAATGCCTATCAAATGTAAAAGCTTCAGTAATATTTTCTTGCCTCATCACCACAAAACTAATACAATCTGTTAATCCCCAATCTTTGTCAGAATACTGATGGTAAATTGCCCAACCCTCCTCTAATAAACTTTACTCTAAAGGGATAATTTTAATAATATCTGGAACTTGTTTAATTCCATGAATATAGGCATAAGTTTTTTGACGTAGATGAGTTTGGCATAAAGCATCAGCTTCTTCTAACAAAATCAACTCTGTTGTTACTAAAATAACTTACTGTTAGTTTAGTATAACCAGAATTTGTTTAGCTTTAGCTGCTAAATTATCACTACTATTAATCAAGGCTATCCAAGCTGATGTATCGACAAAAACTTTCTCAGAATTAATCATCATGCTGTGGTGTACCATACAAATAATAATTGTGTTGGTCTGCTAAATCGGTTATTCCTGTTTCCATCTGAAAACTTTCTATAACAGAGAATAATCTATCCCACTCAGCTTTATTTTTTTCTTCTTGTTCGCTTACAGTTTTAGAACTTGTCGCTACATCTAAGAAAGTAATAATAACTGGGTGAGATTCGGGATAAGAAACGGGTTCGCTCGGATGAACAACGCCATCTTTAAAAATACCTTTTATTGACTGCATCATAACAACACGTAACAATAAATACATTAGATTAAGTATCCAGGATCAGATTGGTCTTTTTCTGAAAACATTAAATCCTATGTTATTGCCTAAATCTTAAAAACCTAATATTATCAATTTTTCCCTATTTTCCTACAAAAGCGATCGCCCCCCTCTCAACCAACCTCTATAATAATCCCAGAATCTCAACAAACTAAGCCAATATGGACTACCAAAAATTCATCCAACAACTCCCCACTCTCTACCAAAACTGGGGTAATAACTCCCTACAGCCTAAATCTTAACCAATGGCGAAAAACTCTAACCCCTAAACCCAACATCACCACTCTCAAGTAAACAATTCGGGATGCTTGGAATCCCTGTCGCGAAGAGCGCAGGGAGGAAAAGCGACTCGTGCGGCTAAAGCCGCCGTTACGCTACACATAGCTTGTTCGACCTCCGAATGAGCTGTACCTTGCTCGGTGCTTTGCCCTAACCGTTTCCAGTTGTGGTCATACACACTGATATTCTTGGACTTGGCTGTCTGGGTATAGCCACCTACCCAGCCAATAACAGTTTCACCAGACTTGGTAGCCATGACTCGATCACCACAGCGGACACCAAATGGGGTAACGGTTCCACCCTTGCGCTTGCGCTGTCCTCCCTTGTCAGCCTTGTCAAAATGCAATGCTCTACGAAAGTATTAAGGAAGCATTAGTAGTTATTAATAATGCTAATAAAGGTCTAGTCAAGCAAGCTTATTGGGATTTAATGGCTAGTTTTCCCCAATATCAAATCTTATCATAATTACCAGATTTTGCACAAATAAATCACTTATTTGGTAATGGGATTAAACTCCTAAGTTTTGATAGTCATAGAAATAATAATTATTCCCTGTCTACTATTATTAATCACCTTCAAAAAAATGTCATTGCAGCTATTTATAATTGACAACAATGCGAAGTAGAATCATTCTGGCAGTTATTCTATGAAGAAGCAATATATTTAACACCAACAACAATGGTAACTAGCAGAAAAAAAAATATCAAGAGTTATTATGATGGCAACCTAATAATCCTCTGGTTTTGTTACAGTTAGGTGTGCTTTATTGCCAATCTGAAAAATCTCAAAACTCTATTTCAGCCAGATCTAAATCTTTAGAAATAGAACCATCAAGTTATGGATATTACTATCTGGGATTAGGGTTAGAAAAAGTCAATCAAATAGAACAAGCGATCACCTCTTACCAACAAGCAATTCAACTAGACTCAAACCTGATAGATGCTTATAATAATTTAGGGAATATCCTTAATATAAAAGGTGAATTTGAACAAGCAGAAACTATTTATCGCCAAGCCATTTCTATTCACCCCCATTGGGGAAGTTATATTAATATAGGGAATTTAATCCTCGAACAAAATCGAGTTGAGGAAGCGATATATTATTACGAAAAAGCACTATAAATCAATCCCAAAAATCCAGATATTGCCAACAATTGTTAATGCGTTAGAAGATTTTTATAGAGAAATCGTCAGAACACCTTGCTTATAGTAAATAGGGTTTGCTGAAAAAGTATTTTTAGGGAGTTAGGGAGTATTTAGGAGTCATAAAAAATGGGAATTATAGAACCCATTTGGGATCTATTTAACAAGTTACAAGTCGAATACCCATCTGGGTTTTATGATTCTGGCAGTCATTTTTCCGAATTTTTCGGTCTCCTGAACTCTTATAGTTGTTAGGCTCCTGA
>JASJEE010000342.1 GCA_030064835.1 Microcoleaceae cyanobacterium MO_207.B10
AAAGGCGTTGGTAAATCAAGAGATGAAACTCTAAAAGTAATCTGTTTTTAATACCTCTAAATATTGAACCAGAGTAACTGGTGAGTATCACCCCTAGTAGAAAATCATCCCACCAATTACCAACGCCACAAAAAAAGATACGAAAAAAACAGGTTAAGATGATTGTACAAAATTTCCCAGAATTAATGACCTTGGCAGAACTTTCAGAGTGGTATCCAGATAGTTATGGTCGCTATGAATTACGTAATGGAGTTATTTTTGAAATGCAGCCTACAGGAACTCATTAACAAGTAGCAGGTTTTATCGTCGGCGAACTATTCGCACAAATCAGACAATTACAACTTCCTGATATTATTCCCCGACAAGCAATAATTACAGCGCTTTTCGCTCTTGACGAACCACCGGACCCATAACCAAAACCTTGTAGGGACGTTGCATCCAACGTCCCTACTGTCGTCTACTGAAATGAAAACCGCTGTAAACCGATAGATACAGATAAATCTGCTTATAATCCAGATGTAATAGTTCTAGATAAAGCTGCTTTAAAATATCAACCTTTATGGAAAAAAAGTTCCACTATTACTCAAGGAAAAACAGTCAAACTAATTGTTGAAGTTATCAGTACAAATTGGCGTAATTATTACGGTCATAAGTTAATTGATTATCAAGGTTTAGAAATACCTAATATTGGATGATCGATTATTTGGGATTAGGAGGAAAACGTTATATTGGCAACCCCAAACAACCAACCTTGTCAATTTATCAGTTAATTGATGGAGAATATCAAGTACAACAATTTCGACGAGACGAGGAAATAATTTCCGCTACTTTTCCAGATTTTAAATTAACTCCTAAAATGATTTTTGCAGTGGGAGATTAAAAACAGAGAAAATAAATTATATTTTTCATCTCCTCGACAAAAAACTCATAAGTTGTTTGTAAAAGCAGAAAATTTTTTAAAATCTCCTGAATTGAAGTCTGAATTTATTAGCCAAAATTTCTAACCAGACAATTAACCGAAAAATTCTAGTATAAAGCCTCCCCTTTTAAGCTATCCCTGATAAGGAACTCCTCAAACCCTGGTAAGAGGGTGGGAAGAGGGGGAGGATGGGGAAGAGTGAGGAGTAAGAATCTTCTCTACATTCCTCACTCATAGTGTATTTAATTAGACACTTTTCTCCGCAAAAAGCCGACATTAAACTTACACATAACTTCTATTTTTTGTCAAGTTTTATGTTAAGAAAGATGTTGATAAAGCATAGCCTTTTAAGGGGATAAAAAAAGAGAATATGCCTAATTTCAAGCCACTTGCTTTCTTATGGAATGCTGCGCAAACGCAAACAGAAGCAGGCATTGATAACTGAGAACTGAAATAACTCCCCTTATAGTTAATCAAGCTACTTTATACTTTATTTGAATTTGTGAAGCAGAATAGCCGAAACTGCTAAAATACTGGAAAATATAAGACTTAAATTAATTGAGACCCCACTTTCCCAAACATATTTCCCACTCAAGACAGAACAATTATGACTCAAACTGCACTAAATATTGGGACCACAGTGGCCAACATCCAAAATGATGTTGAACTGCGTAAGGTCTTTAAAGTATTTCAAGGCCATACAGCAGTGCGCGGTGTGGACATCAATATCCGTCAAGGAGAATTTTTTAGTATTCTTGGGCCTTCAGGCTGTGGCAAAACCACAACATTACGCTTAATCGCTGGATTTGAAACCCCCTCAGCAGGTGAAATTATGATTAGGGGCAAATCCATGAGCCAAACTCCAGCCTACCGTCGCCCTGTAAATACCGTATTTCAAAGCTACGCTCTATTTAATCATCTTAGCGTTAAAGATAATATTGCTTTTGGACTGCGAATCAAACGTTTAGGAAAAACGGAAACCGAGGAAAAAGTTGCCCAAGCTTTGCGGTTAGTGAAAATGGAAAAATTTGCCGATCGCTATCCTCATCAAATATCTGGTGGTCAACAACAACGAGTCGCTTTAGCAAGGGCTTTAGTAAATCGTCCAGCAGTATTATTATTAGATGAACCTCTGGGTGCCCTCGACTTAAAACTACGCAAACAAATGCAAATGGAATTGTCCTCTTTACATAGAGACTTAGGCGTGACATTTGTCATGGTGACTCACGACCAGGAAGAGGCCATGAGTATGTCTGACCGCATTGCAGTAATGCACGAGGGCAGAATTGAACAAATAGGTTCTCCTCAAGAAATTTACGAGCGCCCACAGAGTCCTTTTGTAGCAGATTTTATTGGAGATACAAATTTATTTCAAGGTCGGGTGGAATTTACTAATGATTCAACTATTGTAGTTAACACTGATAGTGGTCTGAAAATTATTGTAGAAAACTCAGCAGTTGCTGGGGATGCAAAAAATTTAGAAATCTACGCAGGTGCTTCTGTGGTCATCAGTGTGCGACCAGAAAAAATTGACATCAGTCTTTATTCTCCAGAAGTATCAGAAAATTGTTTTGAAGGCAGGTTAATGAATGTGATGTATATGGGTACTCATGTACATTATATGGTGAAATTATTGTCAGGCGATCGCATGATGATCAGACAGCCTAATACTGGGGGAACTTTGCCTAACCCTGATACCCCTATCTACGTTTACTGGGCAAAACAAGATTGTTTGGCTTTGAGCGAACAAAGATAGCAAATATCTTTAAACTTGATCAGGTAAACTTTTGGACTTTGAACTTTTTGTAATTACTGTGCCTCCAACTAATTTACGGAAATATCAGGGAAATATGATGGCTGACTTCACCAGGCGTCAATTTCTGAAAACGTCAGCAGCTACCATCGCAGTTTCAACCCTTTCTAGTTGCGGTTGGAGACTAGCTGAGGTCAAATCTAATCCCACTAAACAGGGAGACCCGGATTTACTTTATATCTATACTTGGGCAGGGTATACAGACCAAGATTTGCTCGATCGCTTCTATGATGAGACAGGTATCAAAGTAGTTGCTGATGTGTTTGACTCCAATGAGTCAATGCTCGCTAGAGTCCAAGCAGGGGGCGGTAGCGCCTATAGCATCATCTATCCATCAGATTATATGGTGCAAAAAATGGCTGCCCGGAATTTGTTGACAGAATTAGATCATTCCCTAATTATTGGCTTAGACGATCTGTTCCCCAAATTTCAAGACCCTGTATACGATCCTGGCGATCGCTATAGTGTACCCATAAGTTGGGGAACGACTGGTCTAATTTACAATAGCAAACTTTTGCCAACTGCACCTACTGACTGGGATTATCTGTGGGAAAATCGAGATTTTGTCTCAAAGCGCATGACTCTAGTTAATGATGTGCGGGAGGTGATGGGGTGTGCTTTAAGGAAATTGGGATATTCCTACAATTCTACCAATACCGAACATATTAAGGAAGCTTATGAAGAATTACTCACACTGCGACCAGCGATCGCTTCCTTTACTACAGATGGTTGGCGGTCTCAAATTTTGGTAAAAGATTTGCTCATTGCTATGTGCTATTCTTCTGATGCAGCAGAAATTAAACCAGAAAATGAAGACTTAGAATATATTACTCCATACAGTGGTTCCTCCCTATGGACAGATACATTAGTAATTCCGAAAAATGCTCCTAACCCAGATGGTGCTTATCAGTGGATTAACTTTATGTTACAGCCAGATATAGCAGCTAAAATTGTCGAAAGACTTAGTTTTGCCACAGCTTCTCAAGCAGCTTATCAAAAATTACCAGAAGAACTCAAAGAAGACCCTACTTTATTTCCTCCAGAATCAATTATTGAAAAGTGTGAAAGTTTAGCACCAATAGGTGAATATGAGGAAGTTTATGATAAATATTGGACTAGATTAACAAGTGGATAATTTAGGAAGAAGGTGGTAGGTATTAGGTGGTAGGTGGTAGGTAGAAAAAAATTATTTATTTACCATCATTAATCATTTAAACGTAAGTATTTCCTCCGGAATGTTGCGGAAATATCAGTTAGCGCTTCAACACCAAGCGCCAAAAGCAAAGTACAGCGCTCTTAATGGTAGCTTAAATATTCTTGTTGAAAATAAGTGAAACTAATCAATTATAATAAATTATGTTAGTAACTTGAGCCGTTTTATCTGATTAAATATAAAGGCTGAAAAAGCTGAGTGCTAATCGCTAATTGCTGAATGCTTAACACGATATTACCCCTACAAACTTCTGACGTTAACTATAACTATATCTCCTATAATTTTTTAGTTCCTACTACCTATCTACTTAAATTTTCAAAATTTTCCCTGTTTCCACTCAGCAAATTTTCTGGATATTTTCTGCACAAATGAAAAATAACTGCGATATATTGCTTTTGAATTTTAACTTTTAACTTTTAACTTTATAAATTATGACTACATCTACTAAATCATCACCTCCAACTTCCCCTAATTCTCAACCAAAAAATGGTATAGATAAAATATTGTCTAAACTATTAGGTCCTCTGTTATTATTAGGACCTGCTGGCTTATGGTTATTGTTTTTATTAGTATTGCCAACTTTGGTAATTTTTCAACTAAGTTTAGTTGAAAATATTCGACCAGGAGATTTAGTAAATCCAGATGGTATCGGCAACTATTTACGAGTATTTGAAGCCTTGAATTTAAAAGTAATTTGGCGTTCAATATACTTTGCTTTAGGCACAACGATTTTGTGTTTATTGTTAGGATTTCCTGTCGCTTATTGGATTGCTTTAATGTCGCCGAAAAAGTGGCGAAATTTGCTTTTATTGGGTTTTGTATTGCCACTTTGGACTTCATCTTTATTACGTTCTTATGCTTGGATTACGATTTTACGCCCCACTGGTGTATTAAATTCAATTATTGGCATTATCGGCCTACCACCTCTAGAATTATTGAATCGCACTCCCGCTGTTTTTATAGGCATGAGTTATAGTTATTTACCTTATATTGTAACGGTTCTTTATGCCTCTTTAGAAAAGTTAGACCGGAGATTATTAGAAGCATCAGCAGATTTAGGAGCAACTCCTTTACAAACTTTTTGGAAAGTAACTATTCCCCAATGTTTACCTGGTATTGCTGCCGGTTCTTTGTTAGTTTTTATTAGTTCATTAGGAGATTTTGTTGACCCTGAATTATTAGGTGGTGCTTCGAGCATGACGGCTGCTAGATTAATTTATAATCAGTTTTTAGGAGCCACTCAAAATTGGGGTTTTGGCTCTGCTTTAAGCATGGTTTTAATATTAGGGGTGAGTATAGCGATCGCTCTTTTACTGAAATTTGGTGATGGTAAACCCTCTAAATAAAGGTAGTAGTTAAATTAATAATTAATAATTAATAATTAATAATTAATAATTGAGTATTAAGGTAGGGTGGGTTAGGCACCGAACAATTTCAGAAAATTAAATACTATATTCCTGACCGCCGTAACCCACCGCATAATGGATATTTGAGGAATTTTTTATATTGATTTTACAGATACCTTATTAGTATTTTCTAAAGATATTAATTAGACAACCTTGAATTTCAAATTTTAATGTTAATAGCAAGTTAATCAAAAAGTTAATCAAAAACTTACTCATAAATTACAGATGACTAATACAATCACAACTCAAGAAGATAATATCCCAATAGATATGTCTAAATCTCAACCAAAATTTCAATTTTCTTGGCAGGTAATGTTTACTGCTTTAATGTTTCTATTTATGTACCTGCCAATTTTTGTACTTACCTTTTACAGTTTCAACAAATCTAAATACAGTGCTGGATGGGAAGGTTTTACCATGCAATGGTATGTCAAACTTTTTCAGGATACTAGAGTTTTAACTGCCCTCCAAAATAGTTTAACTGTTGCCTTTTGTGCTGTGGCTGTTTCCGCAGTTATTGGTACTTTAATGGCAGTAGGCTTGGCAAAATACAAATTTCGTGGTAAGTCTTTATATCTAGGTATTTCCTATCTACCATTAATTGTTCCTGATATAGCGATCGCTGTGGCGACCTTAGTATTTTTAGCAGCCATGGCAATTAGATTAAGTTTATGGACAATTATTGCAGCTCACATAGTTTTTTGTCTCGCTTATGTCGCTTTAGTAGTGTCTACAAGATTAGCAGATTTAGACCCTAATTTAGAGGAAGCTGCTCTTGACTTGGGAGCTACACCAGTAGAAGCTTTTATCCAAGTATTATTACCCCAATTATTACCAGGTATTGTGTCAGGTTGTCTCCTATCTTTTGTATTAAGTATGGATGATTTTTTAATTGCTAGTTTTACCGCTGGTAGTGGCGCAACAACATTACCAATGGAAATTTTTAGTCGGATTCGTACAGGTGTAAAACCTGATATTAACGCTTTAAGTGTAATTTTAATTTTAGGCTCAGGAGCAATAGCAATTGCTGGTGAAATTTTCCGAAATAGGAGTGAGAAAAAAACTCATAATTAAAATGATAATTATGTCGAATGTTATCTAATTCGAGTCTTCTAAAAAATCCTTTTTGCTATTTTTAGTAGTCAATAAATATTCATTAGTTAGGATAAATGGTAAATTGAGGAAATATAATCGGAACAATTATTTCTCACTTTTTCCTCTTTATATCTGCTAAGAATTATGACTTTTTGAGCTACCAGTAGCAAAAAACTGACACTTATTTTCCACAAATAATTCCTATAACCTTTTGATATTTATTCAGCAGGCCCTAATTCCAATCCGATGCCTACCCTACCTGATATCAAATCCGTTTAATTGCACATATAGATTTGATATGACTGCCAATAACCATTTAATTCTACTAATCCTACTAGAATTTGATATGGTTTATTATATTATGTTCGGATAATCAGTTATAAATAAAATTTTAGCTCTGACAGTAGAGAAAAGATATTAGACTTCTACTTTTATCCTGACTCCTTTCTCCAGCAATTCTGACTCCTGACTCCTTGGTAATTATTTATAAGTATTCAACCGAACATGATATTAGTCACGATGTCAAAATTGCTCGAATCACCAAAGCTTCCATTCTAATAGCTGTGAACATCCAAGTAATAGCTAGAGAAAGCTGAATAATTCCTAACACCAGTCCCAGAACTTTAAGAATTGATGGCTTCAACACTTTGAGAATTTGACGAGCATATAGCATACTAAGTAGGTTAAGTACCATCACCAGCATTAACATTCCTAAAACTACACCTTCATTACCTACTACCTTCTTAAGAATAGACATGATGAGCATGACTATGGCAATTCCATAGGGGGTCAAGATAGTAGGAAAAATTAAGGGAGTAACAACTAAATCAAGGGATGGATTTTCTGGAGGAGATGGGGGTGGAGCCGCCGAACCATACTGGGCCATTACCATGCTCAGTGCTACTAAAAACAATACAATTCCTGCTGCCATCATTAGAGCTGAAATAGGAATTCCATATTTATCCAGTAATCCTATACCGAAAAGGGCAGTCAAAATCACAACTAAGGTCGAAATCCAAAACCCACGAAATGCCATTTTCTTGCGGAGTGTGTCGTCCGCATTAGCAGTTAGACTCGCAAAAGTAGGTACAATTTTGAGCGGCCCAATGGTCAAAAAGAAGATGGTAAAGATAGAAGAAATACTTCCTTCCTTAGTCGTACTCATGTATTCGCGTATCATTTTTACACCATCAACATCTTCAACTGCTGAAGCTGTTGCTATTGGGGTATGGGAGGCAACAAGTATCACAAGCAGGCCACAGACTACCAGTAAAGAAATCATCGGGTGGAAGGCGATCGCCTTGAAGGTGCTGAGAGGTTGTCGTGTTTGTCTAGATTGTTTCATAAGTCTCTTGATAAGAGCTAATGTTTCTTCTTTATATAAATATATGGCTAGAGAAGATCATAGGGAGTGTCAAACTTGACTGATACAGCGCTTTCCGTTGTTATGAGGTACACCTATCGTGGGCAAGATGCCCGCACTACAAGATTTTAACCATTTACCCTGTACCTCATTTGTCCGAAATCTGCTGTAAGTCCTGATTAAGTTTTTGAAGTTTAGCTTTGTAAAACTAAACCTAACTCCCAGACTTGTCCCAAAAAACTGAATGGCAAAATCATTTTAATCCAAATTAAGGTTAAAACAGGAGTTAGGTTTACCCCAACTTTCTTACACAGAAGTTTCTTGTTGGCTTAATTTACCTCCTGTACTATCAACCGAAGTGAGAGGTAGGGTATTTTTGTAGATTTTGCCATCCTTCATAATTAGGCGAATTGTTTTGATATCTTCATCTTCTTCAGTCGTGGTAATCCTCTGGGTTATTCTGAACCAGCACACTTTACTCGTGCATTCAAACGTTTGACTAGTAAAAGTTCCGCTCTATTTCGGCAACAGACAAAAGGTCAGTAGGGGCGGGTTCAATCAAAAATATTGACAAAACCCAATAAATTAAATATAGCGCTGTGCGCAGGGAACAGGGAACATAAAACAGGCAATAGTGAGAATAAATTGCCGATAATATAAGGCTTTTAGCTCTTGGACACCTCCTGCAATTTGTAAAGCGTGCCAGCGCACATTGCTATAA
>JASJEE010000343.1 GCA_030064835.1 Microcoleaceae cyanobacterium MO_207.B10
TAAGAGTTCAGGAGACCGAAAAATTCGGAAAAATGACTGCCAGAATCATAAAACCCAGATGGGTATTCGACTTGTAACTTGTTAAATAGATCCCAAATGGGTTCTATAAAACAATGATAGTAGCGATCGCCGGATCGATAGGTAGTCCGGAAATTGTCACCATCGAAACTATCAATCCTGTTAATAAGGGAGCGCTGCCTGGATTTTTCGTGTATTCTTTAAATTGGGCACGAAAACCTTCATCACCACAAAGCTCTTGACGGAGTACCTCAAGGGAAACTTTCCAGAAAGATTTACCAGGAGGAGAGAATGTCTCTAATGGGATATTTTTTTCATGCCAAAGTTCATCAAAAGTAGTGTCAAGTTTGCCGTCATTTTTTTCCAATATTCCTAGTGCTGTCTGTGCAGGATTATAATCTTGCAATAACTGTAATTTTTCCTTGATTTCATCAAAAGTTAATTGAGTTTCCATATTTTTATCCTCCATTTAATTTTCTCCAGTCATCCAGACTAGATAACCTAAAATTCGATCTACTGGTGGCAATAAATACACATTAAGGTCTATGGTTAAAACTGATTCAACTAGCTGCATAAACTGCCATTGAATCCCATTACTCACACTACCATAAATTGTGGGAATAGGAGAATTTTGCATTTCATTAAATCTTTGAGCAGCAACCATCTCTGCCATACATTGACCAGTCCCTGTTATGATATCGGTTTTCTTCGCTTCTACTACCACAACTTATTTCTAGAACTTGTGTGGAGCGAGTTAGCAAAAAATCACAGACACCATTTAAACCGACTGACTCATCAACATTAAATTCTTCCCCAGAAAATAGACTGACTTTACGATCTAACTGTCGTCTAACTTCTAAAAGCACTGGGTAAATAATACCTTCTGAACGAGCTTTTTCACTGCCAGATGTAGCGACAATGGGTAAGCTTTCTTGGAGATAGTCAGATAGAGTAGAGGAAGGAGCGATCGCTTCAATTTCTGGCAAAAAGCGATCGCCGTCAACTACTGTTAAGTTAAAAGCTGTTTTAACGCTGCTAATGGTGTTGAACTGACTGTAAGACATAGAATAACTTCCAGATAACCAATCCCAACATAAATATTATACTTAGTAATATGATACACTATTAACGTTTGGATTGTTGTTATAATTAGAAAATAATTATTAAAATATATTTTTAAACATCATTAAGAGGTGATTATGTCCGTAGAATTACAACGGCGACAATTTACGGTTAAAGAATATCATCAAATGGCTGAATCAGGTATTCTCACAGAAAATGACAGAGTAGAATTAATAGCAGGAGAAATTGTTAAAATGTCACCTATTGGTATTCCTCATGCTGGTTGTGTAAGGCGTTTAGATATGATTTTTAACGATCTATTGCGCGGGAAAGTAATAGTTGATACTCAGAACCCAATCAATTTAAGTAATGATAGTGAACCTGAACCAGATTTAATTTTATTACAATGGCGTGATGATTTTTATGAAGCCAAACATCCCCAACCAGAGGATATATTGTTATTAATAGAAGTGGCAGATTCAACGATTAAGTATGACAGAGAAATTAAGATGCCTTTATATGCTGAAAATGGAATTTCTGAGGTATGGTTGATAGATATTAATCAACAATTAGTGGAAGTTTATCGGCAACCTCAAGGGAATAGTTATCAGAATGTAGAGCAGTTTGTTCGGGGGGATATTTTAACTATTGAAGCTTTTGATGATATTAATTTAGCTGTTGAGAAAATTTTAGGATAAGTAACTTATTACTCCATATCCGTTTATCCGTGGCCAAATATGTGTCTAGCTTGCTTGTTGATGAAATTTCAGATTAGTAATTTATTGAGGTTTTTTTATGAATATTAAGCTTACTCCCGAACAGGAAAAGTTTATTGAAGTACAGGTTAATAGTGAAAAATTTGCTACTTTTGAAGAGGCAATTGATAAAGCTATGAAGTTGTTAGAGTATCAACAATGGATAGAAGAAACACGAGAAAAGATTGATGCTGGTGTGGCAGAATTAGATAGAGGAGAAGGATTAGATGGTGAAGTGGTAATCATGGAGATTTTGAATAGATTTAAAGCAGAGTCCAGTAGGGTGTGTTAGCGCAGCGTAACGCACCGAAACATCCTAGAATAGGCGGTTCGTTAATGAAATGTAACGCACCCTACTGAACTACTCGTCAACTTCTTGCCGTTGTCTAATAAATTTACCCCAAGGACTCCAAGCACCCAAATCTATTTGGAGAAACTCGAAAAATAACATACTTGATTTTGAGGGAGAACCCAATGATTCCATAAGTGAACCCAAAAGTTGTTTTAATCTAGAGTACCTTTCTCCTTCATTTAAACCAAAAACCGCTTGTAATATTACTTTCAAAGATATTTCTTGAGCAGATTCTCTCATAGAAAATACCTGCCCCACTTCCCACTTACTAGCTATTTGTTCAGCTATATTACAAATTAACTTTCCATAAACTTCCATCCGTTCCCCATGAAAAGGTGGCATCAATAATTGACGTTGACGTTGGTGGGGAGTACCATCTAATAAAAACAATGAATAATCTCCCACCAGTGGTTGCAAAAGTTGATTACCGGAACCACAATCAAACTGTTTTGGGTTAGTCTTGAAAATTTCCTCAATGGCCTTTGGATGGCTAATCAATACCATTGTTTCATTCAATTTTATTTGAAATGAATCTCCATATTCCTTTGCACATTTTTCCATAAATGTCAAGGGTTCGGCCACCCACTGGAGGATTTGAATTAAAGCAGGAGTTTTTGGACCAGGGAGTTGTGTGATTGTCATATTCTTAATTTAGTTATTTGTTGTATTTTCTGGTTATTGGACTTGTTACTTTATAAGTTAGACAGAAACCGGGTTTATAGAGTAAATTTTGTGGTTTTAAGAAGAATATCATAGCAATAAATCTGGTTTATTGGTGCTTTGCATAAGTCTTGAACTTAAAAAAAAATCTGGCAATTCCTGTTGTTATCTCAGGATTTAGGAAAGTTATAAATAATTGATTAAATAGAACCAATATCTTCTGGGTTAAAATTTTTTAAAGGTAGATAGGGAGATGCTATGGATTGGTTGTTCCATATTTGTTCTAATCTAGTTTTGGCATGAGATATTAAATCGCGAATTTCTGCTATTGTTTCTAAATTTAAAGGTGGCAATAATTGTTGGGCAAAATCTACTTTTTTTGCTTCTAATAAATATTTGGGAGTTTGTTCCATGTACAATAAACTCCAACCGTGCCAATATGAATCACTGTCATCTTTGGTTTTAGTTTCAGATAGGATAAATAAGAAAAAATCAGCTTCTATAAATTGCTGGATTGGCACAATTTCTGCAATTTTTCCATTTGTGTGACGCTGATTTAATATCTCTGAATGACGATAATTTGAGGATTTTTCAAATAGTTCTACAGGCTGAGATATGTCATTAAATGGTATACATAGGCTTTCAACAATGTATTCATCATAATTATGAAAAATTTCTTTTTCCAGGATTTCTGAAATTAACACCCACCGATTTTCTCGAATTAGAAAAGAAAAATATGTAACAAATAATTCGTGACCTATAAACCTATAAAAGTCTAAATCAAAGGATTTTTCTTTGCTCACAAAATCAGAATCTTGATGTCTATTTTTACCTACAATATTAGAAAGTCTTTCACTTATAATTTGAGAAACGTTGACTGGCTTATAATAACGACTAATAATTTCTCCAAAACCTTGATATAAGGTAATAGCTGCATCACTAGATTCTTGTGTAGTTGCTATTAGTTCTGCAACACCAGCAAATTCTATAAACAGTTCTTCTGTTAGATCGATTGCTTTTATCAGCATATTTTCATTTATCACCATTTTTTGAGAAGATTTTGGAGCAAGTTTTCCTATTTCATAATTTAAGAAGTGTCTGATATAGTGATTAACTCCCGCACCGACTAGCTCGCCTTCTTTTATATCTTTTTTTGCTATTTTTACAATTGAATTTTTCCTTTTTGTTTCCTCTGCCAATTTTTTCAAAATAGGAATAATAGCTCTTTCAAAAGATTTTGCTAACTTGTTGCGCTCTGTAGATTTTTCTTAATTATCAACAGGCATATTGTAAGTAATAACTCGTCTCATTCGCAGGTCAAATGGTAATTTTTCGGGAGTACCAAAAGCAGTATTCATAACCATAATAATTTTTTCTTCCCCCAAAGTTTTCATTGCATATCCAAGCTCAATTAATACATTAGGATTTGGAGTAGGGCGAGAGTAGGAATTTTTATTGAGAAAATTAAGAAAACTCTCCAGTATTTTTTGAATAAATTTACGGTTACTAGAATTTGATAAATTGGAATTAATAATCGAAATATCACACACAAAAATCTGAGCCTGCTCAATTTTCTCAAAAATAGTCTGAACAATATCTGGCGAACCAGGTACATTTTGAGTATCGCGGTCTATAACTGGTTCTACTTTAATAGAATCATCATTACGAATAGATTTTACAGCTTTCTCCAGAGCATCCCCAATAAATCCACGATTTGTATTATTTGGTAAATCTGACTGCCAAGAATAAAAGATTTTGCCATCCATAATCTCTACAAAAAATTGCATTTATAAAATCAACAATTTCTATTGTAATAGAAAAAAATAAATCCTGTTTCCTATTATTATAAATATTCTTTTTCTTTCCTGTTAACCAAAAAATAAGGTCTCAAGTCTCCCCTTTTCAGCGGATGAAAAAAATATTCTATTCAATATCTCAAGCTTTACGCAAAACATAAAATTATACACCATCTGTAGGGGCAAATGCTGGTAGAGGGCGAATGCCATTCGCCCCTACCAAATATAGTGGTTCTGTGTAATTCCTCATTACATTAAATTTTTTTTGACTAACTACAACTAGAAAAATATTTCCAGGAATTAACATCGATCCCCATAAGATGTTAAATTATTATTAAACTGAAATAAAAAGAGAAAAATACAGGAAAATTGCTATGACTGCAACAACTCCAAAACCAACAACAGTGCCAGATTTTTGCGAAGGTATCCAATACTTCGGAGAAGCTTGGCCTGATTTTGAAACTCACGGGAAAACACCAGCAATAGCAGAAGGAAGTAAAGCGATCGCCTCACCCAGTGACCCTACTGGCGTATATCAAACTCTCCTCTACGCCGATGCTCTCCGTTACTTAATGCTACAAGTAACAGGCAGCAAAGCATCAGGACACCCAGGCGGTTTTGCCAGTCAAGCTGAAGCTTATGCCGCCCTAGTAATGTTAGGCTATAAAAATATTCTCACAGAAGTCGGACACCACGCCCCCGGATTTTATAGCGCCGTATTTCTCGATCGCTCCCTAGAAGATATGGAAATCTTCACAGTCCAACAAATGCGCGATCGCTTCCGGGAAATGCACGGACTTCTCGGACACCTATCTGGCTGTATTCCTGGATTACTCAATCCCGCCGGGCCACTCGGCCAAGGGCAACATTTCGCCATGGCAGCAGCATTATTACATCCCGACACCCTATTTCCTTTCACTTTGGGAGACGGTGGAATGGGCGAACCCTATCCAGTCAGCAGTATAGCGCACTTTAACACTGCCTATCCTAATGTTACTAACTTTTTACCTGTTTTAGTCTGGAACGGTTATAGTCAAGAACACCATAGCATGGTTTCCACTAAAACAAATGAAGAAATGATTGCCTATTGGAAAGGCAACGGTTTTGCAGAAGTAATACTGGTAGATGCTAAAGACTTCGACGACAAAAATCAACCAGGTGACTATATTGATAGCAGCGCCTTCTCCTTGGAAAAGCGTCTGGAATTTACCAAAGCAGTATTAGAAAATGTTGACAAAGCTGCAAAATCTGCTCTTGGTGGCAAACTGACGATTTTTATTATCAAACAACTCAAAGGTGCAGGAGTTCACGCCAGAGGTTCAAAATCTCATAACCTCTATCCTAAAGACACCCTCGACAGTCCCCAAATTATGAACGCTCTCAAAGAACGCGCCCTACCAGTAGAAGGTTGGGAGTTAGTACGGAAAAATTGCGAACGTGCTGGTGGCGGTCCTGCTTCTAAAACTGTTGTCACTGAATTTGAATATCCACTAGCAGAGTTAGGTCAACTACCTTTAGAAGAATATGCTGTTGGTGGCGATCCCAAAGTTGCGACAACTGCAATGGGAGCATTAATAGCTCATGTCGGTCAAAAAGACCCTCATTTCTTAATTACCAATGCTGATGGTAATGCTGCATCAGGTATTAATAATATTAACCAAGCATTGAAAATTATTCACCCAACCACCGACGACATTTATTTCCAAGGTCCGAAAGGTCAAGTTTATGAACCTTTGAGTGAAGACGCTTGTGCTGGAATGGCAGCAGGTTTAGCATTGATGGGAGCGCGGACAGTTTGGTGTTCTTATGAATCTTTTGCTATTAACGGCGTACCTATTTGGCAAACGGTAACGCAAGCAATGGCAGAATTACGTCATCTCACTCCTTCAACTATTACATTATTTACTGCTGGTGCATTGGAACAGGGGCGCAATGGTTGGACGCACCAACGTCCGGAAATTGAAGCTTATTTTGCAGCAATGATGCGAAATGGGAATGTGTTCGCTCTGTTCCCACCCGATGCTAATAGTATTCAAGTTTGTTATGACTGGGCGCTGACTACGAAAAATAAAGGTATAACTATTACTGCTAGTAAGTCACCATTACCTATTCGGACTACTTTTGAACAGACAAGACAAGGTTTACAGGATGGTGCTGTTGTTCTTGAAGAGGTAGCAGGAGATAAGACTGTTGTATTTGCAGTAGTAGGAGATATGCCATTAATTCCAGTATTTGAAGCTGCTGCTGCTTTGGAAGCTGAGGGTATAGGGGTGCGGATCGTTTCTGTGATTAACCCCCGGCGTTTGTATCGTCCCCAGGATACAGGTTGGGATACTTGTTCTGAAGCTGATGGCGGATTTTTGGATGATGCTGGTTTTGAGAAATTATTCGGCGGTGATGCTTTAATAGGTGTGACTGGTGGCGCAAGTTTGATGTTGGAACCAATTATGTTACGGAGTCAGGTTAAGCGGGATACTTTTGCTTGGCGTCGCGGTGAGACTGCTTCTAGTGCTGCTCAGGTGATGGGTTTTAATGGTATAACTGCTGAAATTTTGACTAAGCGAGCGATAGAATTAGTGCATTAATTTGAGTCATTAAATTTTTTGCCCCGACCTGGGTATTTCCTGGGTGGGGGTTTATTTTTTTTCGTGGGCGTAAACATAATAATGATTAATATTTGAGAGTTATTATATTGTTCTTTTTCTTGTTCTCAGTGAGTGACTATTAAACAGGATTATTATTATATTTTTATGTATATTGAGGAAAAATTTTCAACATTTCGACAATATAAAAAGGAAAAAATGGTTTGGCAACGACGGTTTTGGGAGCATCAAATTCCAGGGGATTCAGATTTTGTTAATCATCTCGAATATATTCATTATAATCCAGTACATTATGGATTAGTAATTGCTCCGAAAGATTGGAAATATTCTAGTTTTCATCGTTATATAAAAGCGGGAATTTATGAGCAAACCTGGGGGTCTTCAGAAAGACTTATTTTTGATAGCAATATTGGCAGAGAATAAAATGTAGGTTGGGTTAAGCAACAGCGCAACCCAACAAACAAAGATATTGTTGAGCAACCAAGATAATGTTGGGTTTCGTTCCTAAACCCAACCTAAATCTAGTTTTCATCGTTATGTAAAAGCATGATTTTTGAACCAGTTGTGGGGTGTTCAGAAAGACTTATTTTTGATAGTAATATTGGCAGAGAAAAAAATGTAGGTTGGGTAGAACGGAGTGAAACCCAACACAAAGCACAAATCTGGATAATGTTGGGTTTCGTTGCCTCAACCCAACCTACATCTAGCCAATTACTTTTGGTTAAAAAAATTAATGGATAAGTATTAATAACAGGAAAATTAGCCACGATTTAATTCTTATTGTAAATCATTAAAATCAACATTAAAAACATCTACTTGTTCGCGGGAAAGTGCTTTCAGAAAATCTCGGCGATTAATTCCGACAATTTTGGCTGCTTTTTCTTGATAAATTTCTCCTTTTTGATACCAGTAAATAGCAGCGACAAGTCGTAAATCTTCAACAAATTCTTTAGGTGGTAGGCGACGGGAATAAAATATTTCATTGGGTAGGTTAATTGTGATATTAGGCATAGATTTTTGGTGTTAATTATCATGTAATTTTTTCTAGGTTATATTGAGAATTTTATACCTTAATAAAAACCCCTAGTTAAAACTATAAAATCATTAGCATAAATTTTTCTAGTAGTCTGAACAAACCATGACCAATTAGAACGTTCTTCACGCCCTAAAAAAGCATCTAACTTATTCCTTAAATCCTCATCCAAAACTACAGGATTATCCAAATATAAACAAGGTTTTTCTAACTCAAAAACCCAAGGATACTTATCAGAATTAAAAATTTT
>JASJEE010000326.1 GCA_030064835.1 Microcoleaceae cyanobacterium MO_207.B10
TAGAAGTCACATCTTATTTGCCAGAGGATCATGTTGTGGGTTTTATGCGGTATGAATACGGAGTAGATAATAAAGTTTATATGCCAGATATTCATGCATCTTTTCATTGGTGGCCTGATTCTGTACAAAAATTTGGTTCTTATACACTTGCAGAGTTTAGTAATAAGCACGCAGGTTCGTATCTATTAACACGCTCATCTTTAAAAATTGCCATCAATTCAGGAAAATATTCTATTGAGCCAGAACGTTCGCGTAATGGTATATTAGAGAGTGCTGCTTCCGATCTATTTGAATACTGGGGATGCGGTTTGAAAAAATTAATATGTATCTCCCACCTCGATCAATTCTTGATACATCATATGCCTGATAAATATGTGGGCAAACTTGGTATACTCAAGGATGATTTAGAAGTTCAAATTCAAGCACTAATGGGTACAACCCAGGATTGTGTATTATTTCCTGGTAGTCTCTTTCAAACAGAAACAAAACTTCTTTGGAGACGTTTTGATAAATCATACTACCCTCTCTCTAATCAACAAATTATACAAATGATTGGTTCTGGTAGTAAACGTATATTATCAGTAGGATGTGGTTATCCAGAAACAGAACTAGAACTTCAAAATAAAGGACATGAAGTTATAGCAATACCATTAGATGCAATAATTGCTGTCAATGCAAACGCAAAAGCAATTAAAACTGTTGTACCTAATTTTGAGGAAGCTATTAACAGTCTATCTAGTCAAAGATTTGACTATATTATATTTGATGAGATTCTACCGCATCTGCAAGAAGTTGAAACAGTCTTGGTTCAGTTTGCCAAGCTTCTGAAAAACCATGGGTCAATCATTGCAACTATGTTGAACGGAAAATCTACTCGTATTCAATATCCACTCAAAGGTAAGTACCATCCTAAATCTGGCCCATCACTCAATCCCTTTTTACCCCTAGAACCAGCATCAGATAATTTTAATAATTTTAAAGCCCTAGGTCTACATTTAACTAATGAAAAAATTGCACGCAACTGGTTTCAAAATTCTGGCTTAAAAGTCAAACGGGTAACTTACTATATTCCTCCAATATTTAGGAAATCTTATTGGCTTTCTCTGGGCTTACAGAAAAGACAAATAGCACCTAGTTTCATGGTAGTAGCTACCAATTAATATCAATATTCAGAGATCAATAGTAAGAGCCAGAGCCAGATAAATTCCTGGCAAATGCATCTTAAAACTTTTGAGATGCTTACTAGCTAAAGGTTTTGCATACGATGCTGCTTCGGTTAATTGGATTTCCAAACTTTTACTACAAAAAACTTACACAATTTTTAGATGCGTTTTTCCAAGTATCTAACTTGATTACTATAAAATTCCATCTATGGGTAATCCCCAACCTAATGTGTACCGAAAACTTAACACCAGGGCAATTAACCCAATTAATAATAAAGTCATCTGAATATCTTGAAGTATACAGGAAAAACCTTCTCGCGAAAGACCATAATTAACTCCTCCATATAAAGGAATGTCATTAAAAGCAATCACAATTATTGCAGCTAAAATAGCCATATTTGCATCTGCATTTTGTGAATTTACTAATGGTAGTAATACGACCATGTAAATAAATTTGAGAAAAGTACCGAATGCTGTATAAAGAGGTTTACCTATAGCCAAAAGAGTTCTTCCTGCAGTTGTTTCTAGGATTACAGGCCATATACCAAGAGCTAATATTGGCATCATCCATGCTGCTTGAGAGTATCTATCATCGTATAGGGTCTTAATCATGAAATCGCCAAAGCAAGAGAAAAAAGTCACAAAAAGAGCTAATCCTATCAGGAGTAACTTGCGCTGTTTGATTATTTTTGCCCTCAGAACGGAACGCTCCAAATGGGTATAATGAGAGATTAATGGAAATAAAACTTGACCACCAACGCGAAGAGCTATACTTTTTGGTAAATCTGCAAATGTCAAAGCAACAGTGTAGATACCTAACATTTCAAAAGTAAATAGTTTCCCCAATATCATTCGGTCAGCCTGATTAGCCAAAAATGTTATCGCAGTTGAGACAAATATCCATTTGCCAAAAGAAAAAATTTCTTTTGCTGATTCTCTATCCCACTTAAACTTATTGCGCACTTCTGGAATTAGCCTGTGACTAGAAATTGTCTTGATTAAATTTCCAATTAGTGTTCCTCCCACTATTGACCACACTGAGGGGCTGATTAAAGCCCAGATAATCATCACTATAATACCAGGTAGTTGGGTTCCCAACTCAAATCTAATTTTTTTGCCAACATCTAAGTGACGGTTAAGAGTTTGCAAAGCAGTAGAACTAAATCCATTGAGGACTGTGGAAAAGCCTACTACCGGAAGCAACCAAAGCAATTGTTTTTCTTCATAAAAGTTAGATACAGGCCAGGCCATTATCAGACAAAAAAACCATAATCCAAAGCCTCGAATAATTTGTATACTCCAGGCTGTGTTATAAAAATCGGGGTCATCCCCACGTTTATTCTGAATTATATTTGCACCAATACCAACATCTGAAAATAGGTTTAATCCAATAATAAATACATTGACTAAACCAATAAGACCAAAATACTCTGGAACTAGCAAACGAGTTAGGATTAAGTTGTTGACAAGTCGTAAAAATTGACTAGACCCATAGCCAACAATTGTCCAGATTGTGCCACTAATTGCGCGCTTTTTTAGTGATGACATAGTTAAGCATAAATAAATTTAGAGATCATAAAACTAGAATTTTTGAGCAAAAAAAATTATAGTCTATAGCTGTTTCTGAATCAAGAATTAATAGTAATTAAATAGTTATAATCATTTAAAATAAGAATGAAATACTTTTTTTGCTGAAGTTGTGTCAGGCTAACAAATATCCGTTTTAATCAAAACTACAATTACTATGAATAACTAAGTTAAGAATCTCTACCTAGAAAACCTTAACTTAGCAACAACAAAAAAATACTAATTTACAGCAAAATTTATGCTAATTAGATGTAAAAAAAATTTATTTGATAATATCATCATTGAAGTAGATTTTAACGAGAATAAGCCTGAACATATCTGAGTATGCCACGAGCGATCGCCTGTGCCATTCGACTACGTTGACCAGGATCGGCAAGAATCCGAGAATCATAATTGCCCGTAACAAAACCCACTTCTACTAATACTGCAGGCATCTTAGTATGTCTTAGCACGTGAAAGCGGGCTTGCTTCACACCACGATTATTCATGGTGGGGAAGCTTTCCAACATACTATTCTGAATATACTGGGCTAGGGCCTGGCCAGTTTGATAGTAAAAAGTTTCCAAACCGTTAACATCGGGACGACTCATGCTGATAGCATTAGCATGAATACTCACAAATAAATCTGCCCCGACTCGATTTGCGATGGCCGATCGTGGTGGTAGATCGAGGTCTCGGTCTGTCTTGCGGGTCATCACTACCTGTATGTTATTTTGCTCCAGGATTTGCGCCACTTCCAAAGACATAGGCAAAACAATATCCTTCTCGCGCAAACCACCGATACCAACTCCACCTAAATCTACAGGTCCTCCATGTCCTGGATCGATTACGATCATTACTCGACCATCACGTCGAGGAGCAGGATTAGAAGGGAAAAAGCGACGATTATTAGAGAGTGGGGCATTACGATTATTAGAAGGTGGGGCATTACGACTTGACCTTTGAAAAGGCCAAGGAAACGGACGTACAGTTCTAGATCTATTTTGAGATAATGAATTCTGAGGTGCTTTATTCTGACGTGATAAGTCTTCACGAGAGAATAGATAGGGTCTAGAACTAGCAGACTGTTGTGTAGGATCTGGTTGCCAACCAGGTGGAACTGTTCCAACTTCTCCCCAACCCATGGGTAATGATAGTTTTTCTGCTGTAAGCTGAGTCACCTCTGCAATTTTGACATTAGTGGCAGGTTTGACCAAAATGGTTACTGTTTCAGGATCTTCTTGGCGTATCCTTGCCCAAAGTAGGGGGCTACCCACCTGTCGGCGAGGTAACTTTAGGCGATCATCCACCTTGGCATTGTATATAGTAATTCCATAAGCATCTGACTCTGAGTCCCATCCACTGGTGTAGTTTAGGGGGTTATCTGCCTTAACTACTAACTCTGTACCATTTTTTAATTCCACTGACTCAATAATTGCAAAGCCAGTTGTTTGGTTAATAGTGGGTGGTGTAGTTCCTTCTGGCCATACGGCTATTCCACCTGCATAAGCACGAGCTTGCCATTGAACACTGGTATCTGGGATACTTACCGTCAGACGAACTACTGCTGGTGAAGCTGAAAGCTGAGTCAGTTGAGTAATCGTTAATCCAGAATCATTTAATCTTTGATTTGGCTTGATATCCTCAGCAGTGAGAGTAGCATTCAGAACATCAATAGTCATCCAGGTACGGTCCACACTCTGTTTGAGTTCAATTTCTGGTAATCTACCACTGGTCTGTAGAATTAATCCTTCTTTTTTAACTTGGACATCTTCGACAAGAGTTGAGGTGGTAGTGGCCGAAATTTGATTAGATTTAGATGAAGAGGAATTAGTAAATCTTTCTAAATTTTGATTTGTAAGTATATTTGTTCTAGGAGCAGGTTGAGTAGCAGTTGTCGGTCTTCGGGGTGGTGAGTGGGGTGCAATATTAATATCTGAAGTAGAAGCAATTTTTTGAGGTGTTGGTATTTTTACAGTCCATTGACTGGGAGATATACCCCTAAATTTTACCTGTTGTGGATCAATAGTATAACCATTATTTAGCTCTACGATAATCCGAGCTGTTTTAGAATCAAATTGTCCTACTCTAACTGCTTTAATTGCTCCACTAAAAACTTCTGAAGTTTTAATACTACCTAAAGTTGTTCCTGGCAAATCTATAACCAAGCGAGTTGGGTTAGTAATTAGCTGGGCTTTTGGCTGAACACCACCTTCTGTAGAAAAAGATAGTCGGTTCTGATTGACTTCAAACTGCCAAGATTCTAAAGTTGCAGCTTCAGTGGGACTTGCTATTGCAAAGATGCTAATCAGACTTGGCAATAACCAGCGCAGCATGAGGTTTTTTCTCATTTGGGTATTTTTGAGTTTGAGAAAGATTAAACGATTTCCTGGATATATATTTTTCATATCAAGTCTAATACTTTATTCACTCCTCAGAATAAATATTATTGATATACCCCGTATAGTTTTTGGTGATATAGAAGATAATTGGCCAGCAATCATTGACTTCTAGACCCAAATAAGCAATTCAACAACAATTCACAGTATAACTAGAGGAACATAGTATCACACAACTTCCTAAATAGTTGTCGATTTTTCTAGATATATTGAATAATTTGGAGCCATATTGTTGATTTTTTGGCAGTAGTCCAGGGTGTTATGTACAATTAACGACTTTTATTAGCTACAACAGTGAGGTTTTTGAAATCAATTTTAACCAGGAAGCTCCTAGTTATTGGCATTAGCTGAATTTTGGACATTATTCAAACTATTACAGGAGAATAATATATCTTAACAGACAAAAGTCGGGAATCTAATGACATTTTCTGAAAATATTGCTATATTTCTTGGTTGTAGGTTTTAGGTTGTGGGTGTTAGGTGGTAGGTATCAATAGAAGAAGTGTCATTTCAGTTATCAGTTACAGCATATTTCGGGCTTATGATGTACAAGGCATGAATTGAATGTCTTAAAGTGCAGGCATCTTGCCGGCGATGAGTATACCTCATAACATCGGAAAGCGCTATATCAGTTAATAGTTAATAGTTAATACTTATCACTACCTCTGCAATCTTGAATTTGGTATTATTTATATCAAAGATACTAAGTAAATATGATTTATGATTTTTATATATTAAATAACTTTACCATTCTCAGCTTCTGCCAACTGAAAACCAATTTGTTTGAGCATATTTACCAGCACAGAACGGTTTTCCCATTTGTCATCTATTACCAAAATTTTTGGTGAAATATTTTTGATTCCGATGATTTTTATTATTTCATTTTCAGTGTTTTTTATCTAGTCTTATACAGATGGTAAATTTATATCAAACCAGAAAATACTACCGACATTTTTTTCACTTTCAACGTAAATATGACTGCCCATCATTTGCACAAATTTTTGACTAATAGCTAATCCTAAACCTGTTCCTTCTATTTGTTTGTTTCCTTCCCCAACTTGCTCAAATGGCAGGAAAAGATACTCCATTTCTGCGGGAGTCATACCTGTTCCTGTATCTATAATTTCAAATCTCACCCCATGATTGCTGATATATCTGACTTTTAAAGTGACGGTGCCCTTTTCGGTAAATTTAATAGCATTATTTAGCAGATTCATTAACACTTGTAGCAGGCGTTTTTCATCAGCATAAACTATAAACAGAAGTTATTTATTTTGAACGTCTACAAAACTCACACCTTTGAGTTTAGCCCTAACTTTACACATCTCAATTACACTCTCTAAAAAAGCGGGAAAATGAAACTCAGTTGGGTTTACTTCCATGTGTCTAGCTTCAATCTTAGAGAGGTCGAGTAGATCATTAATTAATGTCAATAAATGATCGTCGCAACAGTGGATAATTTGAATTTTACTTTTATCCTGCTGGCTCAATATCATTGAAGTTTCTAAAATTTGAGCATAGCTAGAATACCATTAAGAGGTGTGCGTAATTCATGGCTAATGTGGGCAAGAAATTCACTTTTTGCCTGGGATGTTGCATCTGCTTTTTCCTTAGCTTGCCTTAATTCTTGGCTGCGCTGTTACACCTTTTGTTCTAGGGTGAGATTATATTCAGCTAATAATTTTACTGAGATATCAGATTAATAATTAGACTTACTATGGTAGCTAATATTGATGTACTCTTTGTTTTATTCATGGATTATATTCTATCTATTTTTTGTTTGATTATTATAGATTATATTCTATAAATATATAAATTAAAATAATGTTGGGCAAAATTGTAGTGGACTAACACGCCTAAAACTGTGCAATAGATTTTTGTTTGTAGGTATAGTAATCTTCCCCCTCTTCCCAAACCTCCTTCTACACTTCCTTTTAACGCACTATTTTAGATGTGTCAGTCTATTACTCTAAACCTGAGTAGCTCAACTACATAAAATTGGTATTATTTAATCACCCAGGTATTTACTTCTTTTTGTTCGTTGTTTGGTGACAATTTAAGTTAACAAACAATTAAAAATTAATCATCAAAATTTGAGTCTAGTATAGAAGTTAAGGCTAACTATTAACTACTGACAATTGTGAGTTTAAAAATCGGTCCATCCAACTTTCCAAATAAGCCTGATTTGCTGCTTGTTCATCGGGATTTTCTGTATCTAAAGGATGAGGCGCTAACCCTAAAATTGCTGCAGTTGTTACACAGTACATTGACTTCTGAAAAGTTTGACAAATTTTGACTCCTAAATTATCTGTACCACGATTAGTTTTGTGATAAACTTCGAGAAGATAATCTGGTAAAAAATGTCGCATATCTTGCATTAATAATGTAGGTGGAATTCCGGCACCACCAATAGGTAATGGGTCAGCATATAATGCACCATAAGTAAATCGACTTTGTTCGGGGTCAATTTGTTGGGCTTGAGCGTTATAGGAAACTGTTCCTAAAAATGGCGTTCCCCGGAAAAAGATTGCTTCTACATAGGGAACTGCTGTGTCTGCTAAAAAGGTTAAACCAACTGATTGGGGAATTATTTCATAACGTTTACCTTTGATATTTACAGCAAAGGTAATAGGCAAATTAGCTGCTGCTACTAATCCCGATAAAATATGGTCTACTACTTGAGGAATTGATGTAATTTTACCCTGGTCATACTTATCAGAAAGAGTCATAAATATATCGCTCATAACCCGCCAAAATTGACCTAATCCACTATAATAAGCTTGTTGACGTACCATGTCTGGTAGGAATTCTGGAAACAAACTATTGAGTGGTATGACAATCAAATTTCCTTGAATTTTGGCATCTATTGCTGCTTTTGCTAACTGTTGAAATTCTGCTGAATCTACATATTTATCTAGACCTCCACCTCCATGCCATAACATTGTTCTCATGCAATATTCTGCATATTCATAATTAATCCGGTCGTGCCATAAAAATTTCAGTAATTTACCAAGAGAAATCTTGCCATTGAAGTATTTAAAAAAGGGAAATAATTCTAAAAATTGATGCTCGGCAATATAAATAAGATTCTTGGAATAAGCATCTAACACTATGCCATAGCTTTTCAAAATCCCGACAACTTCTAAGACGTTTTCTGGAGTATCTATGAGCAAAGCTTGACCAGATTTTAAGCGATTAATATAAGCTGATAGTGGATGATTTGAACATTTTAAAAGAGTATTTGTCATAGTAATTTTGTTTTCCTAAAATTAAAATTTTAAGTCTGTTTAATACAAGTAGAGGGCGTTGCTGAATCAAGGTATGAAAATAAAAACTCAACAATCTAGAATACTTACTATTTAATAGTGAGCGCGATCGCTAATAAATA
>JASJEE010000327.1 GCA_030064835.1 Microcoleaceae cyanobacterium MO_207.B10
TGTAGGGACGTTGCATGCAACGTCCCTACCTCCTGACTCCTAACAATGAGTGTCGTGGTCTACTCAACTGAAAAGCGCTGTAAGTAACTCTTCTATTTCCATCGGTCCCAAGTATTATTAAAAATAGAAGTTTCAGGAAAAGCTGTTGGATTCCCATTTTCCTGCAAACGACCTTGTAATATTTCTAATTCCCATTCTTTAGAAGGCATATCATCAATTAATTCATAAGGAAAAATACCCCTTTCTAAAGCAAAATCAATTGTTGTACCAGCAGCAGCTCCAGCAGACCATTCAAAAGAATGAACTCGATAAGCAGCAGCAGCAATATAACTTGTCGCAATACTCTTTCCAGCTACTAACAAATTATCAATTTGCTGCGGAATCATTGCTCGTAAAGGTATTTGAAAAGGATAGGCAGAACCTTGACCTCGCCTAATACCTGCTCGTTCAGTATTACCTGGTGCTTCTGCCGGACTTTTTGTCATGCAAGGATGAAAATCTATTGCATAATGACCAATTCCTACACTATCAGGAAAAACAGTTGCTCTGACTCGTTGAGGTACATCTTGCATTGAATTAAATTGTGCATCTGGAGGTACAAAAGCAGCAACAGCTCCCCACAAATAATGCAACATATCTGGGGGTAAATTTTGGAGATAAAAATTATCCCGAAAATTCTTTTTAGCAATATCAATTTCTGCTACAGCAAAACCTTCTGGATGAGTTTTGCCGACACGACCAATAATACGTCGCCCCTCTCGCATATAAGGATATTTCGACAACCCATGAGCTGTTCCCATCGGTGCATCAAACCCAGTCAATAAACGATGATTAGGATATTTGTTCTTGACTCCTTCTCCTAACTGGGAGTCAGTGGTACCCTCAACTAACCAATGAAAATAACCGAGAGCATTTTCCTCGCCTCGACGGAGGGTTTCGGCACGCAAACCACCCATCCAACCTCCCGGTCGCAGTTGACCTGTAGCTTGTAGTTGTCCCCGACTGTAAATTAAGTTATCGTCGCGGTTTCCAGGTCGGTAGTCATTACCCCAAGTCCAATTTTGCATGGAAATATCGCCTGGAAAAATTGTTCGCTCTCTGTAGTTAGCTGGTTGGGGTGCATCTGGTTGCATCGACCAAATTTGCCGATAAGTGAAAACTAAGTTGAAATTAGCTAATCTTGATAATTCATAACTATAGTAGGGAGCATACTTAGAATAAAATGGCGGTTCCACATGAATTTGAGGTGTTTCGGTTGCCTCCATCGCGAAAGTGTAGGTAAAACCTTGAGTACAGTAGGAGTCTCTCCTGTCAACAGGGGATGAGGGGTCAACATAAGTTTGGGGATCGATACCGAGACGATAGGGAACATCTGCCAAACCAATAATTTCTCCAGTTTCTGTTGCTTCGACAACGTACCAGTCTGCACCCCCTGTTTTTTCTGGGGATGGTTGAGGTAAAAACTGAATTATGGTTTTGTCAAATCTGGCAGAGTTTTGGTAGCGGTAAGCATCTTCAATAATTTGAGATAGAGGTTCGGTGTTTATGGGTGGGGTGTTAGCTGCTGGTTGATGTTGGATAGCGATCGCTCTATTAATTTGATTATTAGAAATATCTAACTCTTTGACAACAGTATTGGGAAACCATTTTAATGTACCTCCGCCTTTTTTGGCAGCATCCTCTAACATCTCGAATAGGATACCGTGACCATCATAAGGCATAAAACAGGATACACTTACCCAACAAGTGCCAGGGTTAAGTCTACCGTACTTTTCCTCAATGCGTTCCCGTAATTCTAGATAACCACGGGGATAAAATAGGAGACTGCGTTGAGTTCCGCGTTCGTCGAGAGCGGAAGTACCTTGGGAGGAAATTTGACCACCTACCCAGTCGGTGATTTCTGTTATACAAACAGTGCGCCCTACTAATAATGCTTCGTAGGTGGTTGCTGCTCCTGATAAACCGCCACCGATAACTAAAATTTCACAGGTTTCTTCTTTATCTGGGGTGCGGGGTGCTGCTGCTAAGGTGGGGGCAATAGTAGGAGTTAGGGAAAATAAGCTGAGAATTAGACTAATTATTGGTTTGGTTGTTTTGAGCATAATTTAAGTTAATTGTTAGTAATTAAAAGGTAAATTTTCAAATGTTGTTGGTGTAGTTAGGGATGGCTTTAAAAGTTATCTACTTTATAAGGATAATCAAAAATTTTAAGTAAGCATTTTAGCAAGTAATTATGAGCGACTGCAAAAACTTCTCTCATCATAATTTCTGTTAATTTTATGTTGTTTTCTTTCTGATTAATTTTCGGATGAATGAGTAAATTTCTCACATACCCAATTATACTCACATTATCCTTATTACGTTCTTTTGCTAGTTTAGTAATTTCCCAATTCTCATTAAGTGGAAGTAGAGAGATATTAAGGGTTTTCATTAATAATCTAAGTTTGTCGTCAAAGGTTAATTTCCCAAACCCTTCGGGACTAATATAGTTGTTACTGTTTAAATATGTCCAGGCTAGTTTTTCCAAAGCAGAATGTACCAAAATAATAGAAGTATTATATCCATTTGTATGCTTATAACTTTCTAGATACCACTGAATAGAATTTTGAATTACTTCTTGCCATGTTTCATCTTGCCACTTTTTCATAAATCCAGGGAAAGCATCAACAATTTCTGTACTATCATCTCCATTCCAGGAATAATCAGGAGATTGCCATGAATCAGCTTTAATAGTTGGAGTACGCCATTCTTCTAATATTTGATCTCCTTTTGCATCAAACCCTAAAACGTAAAGAGGTGCTATCCAAATTCCTCTAACAAAAGAAATGTAATAAATAAAGGCATTAATAATTTCATAGCCTTGGTTTAAATCAAAAGTTTTATCATCTGAGCGTTTAACTTTGCAGATATGAGCAATGCCGTATCCTCCTTCAGCTTCCAATCTTTCTTGAAATTCAAAAGGATAATCTAATGCTGCTAAAACAATATGCCAATTATCATACTCAAAGATAAATTCACCATGAAAACAGGTTGGTAACCAACTTTCTCGTTCTATTTCTGTTTCATTTCCTTTCTCATCATATTCAAAATCATAATCGTTAGAAATATTAAACCGGAAAAAATTAGCTATTTGAAAAGTAACTGATGATAAACTATCTGTTCTACCCTGTATAAAAGGCTCCTTTAAATAGCCAAAGCGTTCTCTTTTCCCAGTTCCATAACGTACTCTATTTGGCAACACAACTTTCATTCTAGGAACCAAATTTATCTCAGTTAATTTCAGCTCTGTATTATCTAAATTTAATTCGATATCATCACTGAGACCTTTACCGTAATATACAAATTTCACACTAACACATGGAAAAGGATACCAAGAAATCTGAATCAAAGCTTCACCTCGAATGGTATTTTCTCCATCAATTAATTCAGCATAATCATCATATAGTGGTATTGGTTGACTGGGAAATTCTTGTTCTAATAATTTAGGCTGAGGCTGCGAAGTAAAAACCATAAATAATTAACTATTAACTACCTCCTATCATTATAATATATTTGTCTTATTCAACAGCATAATACAATTTTAAATTTAAACTATAATTTTCATACTATCATAAATAGAAACAATTGGGGGACTAAAATATGACTAATAGACATCTCCGAAAAATCAATAAATTGTGATAAAACAATAAAAATTGATATTTTTGTTAAAAAATAAAGCAAATTTAGAAGTCGCAACATGACATCAATTAGCCCAATTATCAAGACCATCAATCAGGTTTTTCTCAATCTTTCACCAGAAAAACAACAGGAAGTATTAAACTTTGTTCTTGATATTCAAAGTCAATCAAACATTCCCAACCCTCTCCTGACAGGGCAAAAATCAAAAGAAGTAAAGATAGGATTATTCAATGTCAATTTGCAGGAGAAGTAGGGGAAGAATGTACGGTAGAATTAGTGTTAGGTGAAGCCGTAATTACGGAGGATTTTGTTATTTAATTAAATTAGATTTATTTTAAAGTTATGCCAGCTAAAGACATTTTTCATAATGCTGTTAAATCAGCTTTAATCAAAGATGGTTGGAAAATTACTGATGACCCTTTGTTTATTAAACCTAGCACTAGAATATCTCTGTACATCGATATAGGTGGTGAACGAGCTATTGGTGCAGAAAAAAATGGTCAAACAATAGCAGTAGAAATTAAAAGTTTTTTGTCAATATCACCTTTGGCAGAATTTCATACTGCTCTTGGTCAATTTCTCAACTATATGTTAGCCTTAAAACTAAATCAGCCTGAACGAATTTTATATCTGGCAATTACTAAAGATACTTACAGAGATTTTTTTAGCGATCCTTTTATTCAACTTTCTGTAAGTACCTATCAAGTTAAATTACTAATTTTCGATCCTTTAGAAGAGGTAATTGCTTTATGGAGCGATTAAATTATCCAGAAATTGTCACCCAAATAGTTAAAGAACACTATCAATATCATAGTCAAGATTCAGAATATGAAACACAACTGATTTTGGATTCGGAAAGAAATCATTTCCTCTTAATTTCTTTACGTTGGGAAAAGGAAAAACGGGATTATGGTTGTTCTATTCATGTTGATATTAAAGATGGCAAAATTTGGATTCAGCAAGATTTTACTGAGCAAGGAATTGCTCAACAATTATTAGATTTAGGTGTGCCAAAATCTGATATTGTTTTGGCTTTTCGTTCGCCTTTTGTACGACAATTTTCTGATTTTTCTGTAAGCTAGAAATTTTTACATGAGTAGCATTAAGTAGGTTGGGTTGAGGTACGAAACCCAACTTTTTGTCTTAATTAATCAGTTATTAATGTAGCAGTTGATAATCCTATAGGTTAGCTAATGGAATATACACATAAGGAAAAAAATAATAATGACTAAAACCCAACAAGAAGTTATCAGATAAGGATATGAAGCCTTAATTAATTCTCTAGGAATTGTTGATACCATACGATTTATTCAATACTTTAGCTCTGGGCAGGGAGATTATACTCAAGAACGACATCAGTGGTTAGATAAAACGCCATTAGAGGAAATTTTGGCCTCAATGAAACAGCAACCAGAAGATGATAATCACAAGTACGATGAAATTATTAATTAATTAGGCCGTTTTTGTAAATTTAATCGCCTATCAAAATCATAAATTTAGAAGCAGTTATGGGAAAGTTAGTTAATCTAAATATTAATGGCGGATTTGAACAAGGTTTTTCGGTGCGGTGTGAAATTTGGCAGGATGTAGATTCGGTAAATAATGAAGGTAATTTGGCGATCGCTAGTAATTCAGCACATTTACCTCCACATTCTGAAATTTTAGAGCAGTATCGTCATTGGCAAAGCTTATATCTAAATTTAGAGGTTTTTTTTTATTACCGTATAAAACCTAAAGCTGGTCTTACTAATATTTCTAATAGGGATAAAAAATTAGCTTTTGCAGCTTGTAAAAAGGCAGCTAATTTATTAGCTCAAACTTTCAATGCTTGGTTGCATTCCTCCGCTTTTCAAGCGATAGAAATTTTGCTTTGGAATAATTTAGACAAATCCGAAAGTACGAGAATTTTATTGGCAACTGAAAATCATTTGTTGCGACGTTTGCCTTGGCATGAATGGGATTTATTAAAGGATTTTCCAAAGGCTGAAATTTCTATCGCTTCTCCTAATTTTCAGCGAGTTAATACAACCAAAAATTTAGACAAAAAAGATAAGATAAAAATTTTAGTTATTTTGGGAGATAATGCCGGAACTGATGCTGATGAAAAGGTGATTCGAGAATTAATTCCTGATGCAGAAATTTGTTGGTTAATAGAACCTCAACGCTATGAATTAGATGTACCTTTGTGGGAAAAATCTTGGGATATTTTGTTTTTTGCTGGTCATGGCAAAACTCAAGATAATGGCAGTATTGGTACAATTCAAATTAATGCTCAAGATGTTTTGACTATTTCTGAAATAAAAAATTCTCTCCAACAAGCGGTTAACTCTGGTTTAAAATTAGCGATTTTTAATTCTTGCGATGGTTTGGGTTTAGCTTATCAATTGGCAGAAGGTGAGAATTTACATTTACCGCAAATTATTGTGATGCGGGAGAATTTACCTGTAGCTATTGCTCCGAAGTTTCTCCAATTTTTTCTGGAAAATTATACTCAAGGTTTATCTTTATATAGTTCTTTGCGGGAGAGTCGGCAAAGGTTAAAAATATTAGAAAAGGATTTTCCTTGTGTGAGTTGGTTGCCTGTTTTATGTCAAAATCCTGCGGAAATTCCTCCCCGTTGGTTGGAGTTGGGAGGAAAGATTCGGAGATATCCCTATAAAGGATTGAGTGCTTTTACTGAAAATGATACAGAGATATTTTTTGGTAGGAAAGTGTTGACTAATTCTTTGTTGTCAAAGGTGGAAAGGAAAAATTTTGTGGCTGTGATTGGTGCTTCGGGTAGTGGGAAATCTTCTTTGGTTGCTGCTGGTTTAATTCCTGAATGGTTGGCTCAAGCTCCGGAATTTTCACCTCGTTTTGTGGTAAAAATTCGTCCTGGTTTTCCTCATCGGAATCCTTGGGAAAATTTGGCTGAGGAATTGGGGAAAATTTCACCGAATTTAATTGTAAATGATTTTGCTTTTTTGGATTTGGTGGTAAATTTGGAGGCTAATTCGGGGGAGTTGGCTAAATGTTTAACTGCCATTGTGCAAGAAAAGAATGGTTGTCAAATCTTGTTGGTAATTGACCAATTTGAGGAACTTTATACTTTATGTTCTGAGGAGAAACGTCGGTCTTTTTTAAAAGGTTTGGTTGATGCGGTTAATTATGATGAGAGTTGTAAGATTGTTTTAACTTTACGGGTAGATTTTTTATCTCAAGCTTTGAATGAAGATTTGGGTAAGATTTTTGATGAACGGGATAAGTTAATTACTCCTATGAATGATGAGGAATTAAGAGAGGCGATCGCTCTGCCTGCTCAAAATTTTGAAGTGGAATTTGCGGATAAGTTAATTAAGAGAATGATTCAAGATTATCGGCAAAATTCTGGTCATTTACCGATGCTGCAATTTGCTTTGGAGGAGTTATGGAAAAGGCAAAAGTATGGAGTAATTTCTCTGGCGAGTTATGAAGAGATTGGGGGTTTAACTCAAGTTTTAGGGGATTATGCGGAAAAGATTTATTGTCAGTTAAGTCAGGAGGAAAAAGAGCGGGCGCGATATATTTTTACTCAATTAGTACAACCTATTAGTCAGGAAAAATCCGGGGAAGTTAGTCGCATTGCTACTCGGAAAATTGCTACTTTTGCAGATATTGGGAAAGAAAATTGGCAGTTAGTAATTAAGTTTGCTGACGAACGTTTGGTGGTGACAAATAAGGAAAAAGATGTAGCTTCTGTAGAGTTAATTCACGACGTTTTAATTGCCGCTTGGAGTCGGTTAAAAAATTGGATAGAGCAAGATTGGGAATTTCGACGTTGGCAAGAAAAATTAAGGGATAATTTGAGTCAGTGGGAAAAGGAAAGGAAGGCTGACTTTTTGTTGCAAGGAGGTTTGTTAAAGGAGGCAGAAAGTTGGTTGGAAAAAGGAGAGCAAAAACTTCCTGAGAAAGAGAAGGGATATGTTGAGAAAAGCAGGAAAAGACGAGAGAGAGAGCGGCAAAAAGTTATTTCTGGGTTGACTGGTAGTTTGCTGATGGTGTCATTATTTGCAGTGGGGGCGGTGTGGCAGTGGCGTAGGGCTTTTGTTGGAGAAACAAATGCTAATCTCAGAGCTGAAATAGCCACATTAAAACCCCACTTAGACTCTAGCTTAGAAGTGCAGATGGAAGTGCTAAAATTAATTCAAAAATTACAAGTAACAAAGGATGAGGCTATTCAGAAACAGGCTACAAACCTACTACGACAAATCGTTTACTGGCAGGGGAGGAAAGAAGTCAATAGTTTACAGGGGCACAATTTTTATGTCGAAGCTGTAGCATTTAGCCCTGATGGGGAATTGATTATTTCGGGGAGTTGGGATGGTACTATCAAATTGTGGAAAAAAGATGGCACTTTAGTTGAGACTTTATCCGGGCATAATAATGATGTCTTAGATGTAGCATTTAGCCCCGATGGGAAATTGATTGCTTTGGGGAGTGGGGATAAGACTATCAAAGTATGGAAAAAAGATGGCACTTTAGTTGAGACTTTATCGGGGCACAATGATTTTGTCAATGCTATAGCATTTAGCCCGGATGGGAAATTGATTGCTTCGGGGAGTCGGGATAAGACTATCAAAGTATGGAAAAAAGATGGCACTTTAGTTGAGACTTTATCCGGGCATAATAATGATGTCTTAGATGTAGCATTTAGCCTGGATGGGAAATTGATTGCTTCGGGGAGTAGGGATAACACGATCAAAGTGTGGAAAACAGATGGCACTTTGGTTGAGACTTTATTAGGGCACAAAAGTTCTGTCTTTGCTGTAGAATTCAGCCCCGATGGGAAATTGATTGCTTCGGGGAGTG
>JASJEE010000030.1 GCA_030064835.1 Microcoleaceae cyanobacterium MO_207.B10
TGCTTCGCGACGCACTACGAATAATTCTCACAACTCAAATAGGATTGCTATATATAATTGTGGGGTCAAAAAAACAATATTTTTTTTCGGTCTAATCGGTTTAATCCGATCGCTTACCTGCCAAAAGTAATATCTCTAGATGTAATACCATACCGTAGTTGAGCCTTTGCCACTGCCGCTCGTGTTTCTGAATTATATACCCCATTCAAAGGACCATAATAAAGTCCTTGTGACCTAAGTCGATTTTGCAGTTTTAAAACTTCTGTCTGGCTACGTCGATAATTAGGTTTATGGTCATAAGCATAAGTGTTTTCAGGAACAACTATAGGATGCTTCAGTGCTTGTAATGTAGTTCTTGTCGCTACTCCACTAGCAGGTAATCCCAAATCTTGCTGAAGGCATTTGACTGCAAACTCCGTTGCCGGCCCAAAATAACCATCTATGAATCCAGGATAATAACCTAATCTTGTTAATAAAATTTGCAGTTGTTTTACATCCTGTCCTCTATTGCCTCTTCGTAGCACATCTATATATGAATTTTGTCTAACATTCGATGTTTTGAAATCAGATACTGGACCTGGAGGTAATACTTGGTTGCCATCAAATAAAAATGCTTGAGTTGTTGGTCCCACTTGACCTGTAGGAGTAATTCTATTTCTCTTTTGAAAACTGATTACTGCTTCTTCTGTACTATGATCGAAATAGCTATTTATTGGTCCTTGATAATAGCGCAAACTTTTTAAGCGTTCCTGTAGCCTTCTAACTTGCGGACCGACATCTCCTCGCTGCAAAAATACCCGTTCTATAGCGACAGTTTTAGAATCAAACAAAAAGTTCCATGTGGTTATTCCTACCTGACCTGTGGGGGTAATTCTGTAAGCTTCCTGAAAATTGATCACTGCGGTACGAGTAGCCTGATCATAGATACTATTTATCGGTCCTCTATAAAACCCAAGTTCTTTTAACCGCTTTTGCAGAATAGCGACTTCAGGACTAACTTCCCCAAAAGACAATATCCTTCTCGGATAACTATGTAAGAAGCGATCGCCTCCAGCATATTTCCTCCCACCAAATAATAAAGACCAAGTAGTAGGCTCAACTTTACCAGTAGGTGGGATGCCATTATCTTGCTGATACTCTCTAACAGCCCTTTCTGTAATTGGACCATAATAGCTAGTAATATTGGCAGTAAAGTAACCCAGTTCTCGGAGTTTTCTTTGGAGTGCAGCTACTGTAGGTGCTGAATCTCCACGCCTTAGATATACTGAACTACTAGGAGAAAGAATCGCATCACTATCTGGCTTATCACCTGAAGAAAATGAATTCCTTGCTATTAGTTGTGCTTGGTTTACTTGGCTATGGTCAGTTTGGCTAGATGCAAAATAATTATTTGCCTTGTCTGAATCCATAGCCAAACTAACATTAATAATCAGAAAATTTATAATTGTTATGGATAAAAAATTTATGTAAGCTAGGCTAGAAAGTTTTTTCCAATTGAGTCCTTCAATGAGTTTAAGTTGTTTTCCTTCTTCATTAACTGTAGCAAGTTCTATATATGCAAGGGATTCCATAAATTTATCCTGAGAGATTGACTAAATAGCAAATTTACATAATTTGATCCTGTTATCAACTATGTAATATATTTATTAAATGTTACCTTACCAATTATCATTAATTCTCTTCTGTTAACAGTAAATAAAACGATTAAGCTTCATTTAATATTTAATTGTCTGATATTTGGATTGAGTTATTAATATGAGGATTTGCACATCACATCTCTATTAAGAATTTGCTTGCACTGATTTTGATTAAACATACATTATACCATAAAAGTGAGAAAATAAATGTTCTTCAAGAACATATAGCAGCTAAGGGACTTACAAATAAAAAAATATCCCATCATTCCATTATATTGAAGGTCAGGAAACTGGGATTCAGAGATGCAGGGAGTATGGAGTGTCCAAAAATTGAATAATTTATTTTTTGCTATTCACCTAATACCATAGGGAATATTACCTTTTTCAGAGTAGAAAAATTTAAACTAAACCAGCGCGATCGCAAATTACAGCTACAATAGCAGCAAAAACCGTAATCCCCAGAGCTATTAGAGGATTTTGGCCTTGACCAACAGCAAAAGAAGTAACTACACCCGCTCCTAAAGCAGCAGTCACTCCTGCAACTAGTGGGTCGCGGTTTGAACCATTTTTGTACATAGTTTTTAATCCAGGATAGATTTTTAAACAATTCAATAACTTAACGTTGTTTAAACCTATCACCAAACCAATAATTCAGGTAGGAATTATCCTGGTTTTGCAATCAAGATTTAGATTTCGCTAAATTTCTTAACAAATCCCATCATATTAAATCTCTTTAAATCTCTATATCTATAAATGTTTAATTTTTATAGAGGTTTAACTGAAATATCAGACCATATTTATGTATGATACTTTTAATTATTTAGACATCAATTAATTGGCTCCGTATTACCTCCAGAAACCCAACCTATACGATCACTGCCATCATTTACTCTAACCTTTTGCCATCTTTTGTCTGAACTTTCTTCCAAGACCACAACTTCTTCTTGGTAAGAAATACCTCCGATCCTTTCAGCATCTCTCTCAGGAGTAGCTCGAAGAATCAAACCTATAGGTTCTATTACCAGTGCTTTATAAGTGCCTGGTTCTAATTCATTGGATGAATTTGTATTAGGGTAAGAGCTTGTTTTAGCAGATGTACTAACTTTTTGGGCAACAGGTTTTTCATTAGTAAAAATAGGTTTTTCAGGCAGTTTTGTTAATTTAGCAGCAAAGTAGAGAATTGCTGCTGCACTAGCACCAGCCAACAATAATATTGCTAATATCAACCCTACTAAAAATTTGAATAAGCCATAAAATTTCATAACTTTTGGTAATTTCTTTTGTAAGAGCTTTGGATAAAAATTTTGTTTTTATTTAATTTCAATTAAATTTACTAATTTCAAAAAATTAATTTTAATATTAGATAATTCAATCTCTAAAATTTACTTCCTAAACCACCATATCTAGAAGCAAGACGCGCTCTACCCGCTGCTGCCCAATCTTGTAGTAATTTAATTTGTTCTTGTGCCGTTCTAGCTAAAGGTATAATTTGACTAGCTGATTCTAATATATCCTCAGTAGTAAACTCACGGTTTTGACTAAATCCAATGTGCATTGCCTCAATTAGGGATTGTTCTATTTCTGCACCAGAAAAGTCTGGTGTTTCATAAGCTAACCTATCTATATCATAACTTTTGATTTTATGAGGTCGTAGACGAGATAAATGTACCTCAAAAATCGCCTTTCTTTCTTCTTGATTCGGCAAACCCACAAAAAATATTTCATCAAATCTACCTTTTCGCAATATTTCTGGAGGTAAATATTGAATATTATTAGCAGTAGCTACAACAAAAACAGGAGATTTTTTTTCAGCCAACCAAGTAATAAATGTACCAAAAACGCGACTAGTTGTACCCGCATCTCCCTGACTTTTAAAACCTGCAAAACCTTTATCAATTTCATCAATCCATAACACACAGGGAGACAAAGCTTCTGAAATCGAAATCATTTGTCGGGTACGAGATTCCGACTCTCCCACTAGTCCGCCAAACAAACGACCCACATCCAAACGTAATAAAGGTAGGTGCCAATGATGAGCGATCGCCTTAGCACTCAGAGATTTACCAGTACCTTGAATACCCACCAAAAGTAGACCTCTTGGATGAGGTAAACCATATTGTCTTGCTCGTTCAGAAAATGCTCCTCCCCGTCGCAGTAACCAATCTTTGAGATTATCTAAACCTCCTATATCGGAAATATTTTCTTGAGCTGGATAAAAATCTAATATTTGAGTTTGCCGAATAGTTTGACGTTTTTCTTCTAAGATTAAATCCACATCATTAAGTTGTAATTCTCCATGAGTAGCGATCGCCTTTCCCAATACCCTTCTAATTCTTTCTATTGACAATCCCTGAGCAGCGCGAACTACTTCATCTAATAAACGTTTCTCTATAGATTGACCCATTGCCAAAAATAAACGTTCTATCTCTTTAGTAATTTCTTGACTATTAGGTAGTGGGAATTCTAAAATTGTCAGAACTTCACTTAACTCTTCTGGAACGGATATTTGAGGAGCAATAATAACAATATTTTTAGGTTGAGATTTTAATTTTCTTGCTAAATTTCGCAGTTTCCTAGAAATAGATATATCTTCCAAAAATCTTTGAAAATCACGCAATATAAAGATTGCCGGAGCAGATTCCGGCAATTTTTCTATAAGTTCTAAACCTTGGAGAGGATTACGTTTTCCCCACCCTACATCATTGGGATTATTTTGATATCCTTCGACAAAATCCCAAATATAGACAGCCCTATTACCTTGTTTTTTTGCTGATTCAGTAATAGAGATTTCAACTCGTTCTTCTTCTCTTGTTTGAATATAAATTATAGAGTAGCGCGAGCGTAGTAGTAATTCAAATTCTTCTTGAAAATTCATAATATTTTCTTTGTTAGTTATCAGTTGTTGATTATCTAAAGTTATTTTAATACTTCATCCTCACAACCTTCTAACATCTTACCGTCAACTATTTAGTTGATTTTTTATAGATTCTAAAGCAGCCCATCTACTATCCAAAACTGACGATGAACTATTACCAGATAATTCTATCCCTTGACAATTTTCTGCACATAATTTTCTGGGCGGAATTGCCAAACATAACTGCTCATAAACCCAATCTCTCGGATAAAAATATCCATCTGGAGGCAAACTTTCTACCAGGTCTTCCACAGAGTTTTCTACTTCTATATGTAATAAATCTTTTTGAACAATTATTTCATTTAACCAAATTAATTCTGCAGGATTAATTACCAATTTATAGTTGTATTGTTTCAGACATCGATCGCAAGTGAGAGTAATAATTGTTTCCGCTCTACTTTTAACTTCCAGGTAATTTCCATGATGAGTAACTTGCAAATAACCCCTTATTGGAGTTAATGTTTCCAGTTCTGACATCAATTCTTGAAACTGGATTATCTCTGTGCGCTCAGGTTTTTTTACCAGGCTAGGAATATATATTGCTTCCATCTTAAACTTTACCTCACTTATTCCTTACCAGCAATTCAGAATTCTGGGTCAAGAATTCTGAATTAGCTTTACTTAAGTAATGATTTTAATCTTTACAAATCATTATTTTCTCCTAGTTTTATCTCATTTTCTTTACTGCTAGTGGCAGTTAATTTCTAATTTTTACTACTAGACGGCGGTCTGGTTCCTGTCCTCTACTATAGGTTTCTAGGTCTTCGCATTCTTTCAGCATCGTATGAACTTGTCGGCGTTCGGCAGCAGAGAGAGATATTAACTCATACTCTCTCCCTGTTAATCTGACTTGTTTCGCTGCATACTCTGCCATTAATAGTAGTTCCTCTTGGCGACGGGCTCGGTAACCATCAATTTCTACAGTGTAAGCCATCTGTAATTCCGAATCCTGACTTATATTCAGGATTGTATTCAGGAGATACTGAATTGCATCTATTACAATACCATCTGGTCCAATTAATACAGAATTTTGCTCTGGTGTCAGATTAGTTTCATCTATTACTAACCAATAGGACTCTTCTTGTTGGTAAGGTACAACTGTTGCAGGAATTTTTGCTAAGTTTAGCAATTCCTCTAACCATTCCTGTCCCCGATCTGTTTGACTATCGCTCATCACTAACATTAGCATTAAGCTTTCTTTTTAGAACGTCCTTCAAATGGAAGTGCCTCTCTTTCCTTGCCTGTTTTTGTTATTTTTGGATCTGATTGTTCTACTAATTTTTGCAGATTTTCAGGTAATGGTTCCTTGGATAAAATAAATGCCTGAACCGTTTGAAATATGTTGGCTATGAGCATATAAAGTAGCACACCTGCCGGCAAGGGAGTAAACAAAAATATTCCTGAAAATAGAATAGGGGTAATTTTGTTAATGGAGTCTTGATTAGGATTAGCGTTATTAGCTCCAGGTCCTTTACCTGAGATAGTCTGGCTAGCGTATATACTAATTCCAAAACCAATCACCATAATTAATATATCCCAGTGAATAGTTCCATCATCATCAAATGCACCAACACGACCCAGAGCTTTAATGAATAAAAATCCAGTATTAGCTGCAATTCCCGGAATAGTGCCTTGAATAGTAGCATCCCCTGGTTGTAGAGCTACCAAGTTACCATTTTGGTCAACTTGAACCCTCTCAGACCCCTTAGTTATAGTCCATTGAGGCTTGATTTCAGATTGATTATATTCCTCCATCAAAGCTTCTAGAGATTTACCATCTGGTGTTTGAAATTCAACTTGAGTTTCTTCTCCCACACCTAATTTATTACCACCGGGCATTATTGCCATCATTTTATAATGAATACCGTCAGTAATAAATATATTTTGAGGTTTAGTTGTATAAGCTTGTGGTTGAATTCGCTGTATTTGTTCTTGAGGAAATATTTGTACGTCTACAGTGTAGTTTATATTAGTAAAAGGTGATCCACGCAAAGTTGCAAATAGAGCAAATAGTATAGGCATTTGCAACAATAGTGGTAAACAGCCTGCCAATGGATTAAACTCTTTCATAAGTTTAGCCATTTCTTCCTGCTGTTTTTGTGGGTCGTCTTTATAGCGCTTTTGAATTTCTTCTTGTCGCTTTTTCATCAACGGTTGCGTAACTTTCATCTTACGCATATTCCGAATTGAACCCGCATTTAACGGATAAAGACCTAAACGAATTACAAGAGTTAAAGCTACAATTGCTAAACCATAGCTTGGTACGATCCCATAGAAAAAATCTAGGATCGGTACCATTATATTATTGGAAAGAAACCCGATACCAAAATCCATTATTTTAAGTTAACCTTGAGGTTAGTAATGTTTCTAATTGCGACTATTTGAATCTAATTAGCATTATTGATTACTACCGATCAAATCATCTAGTAAGCTTCTAATTAGCAATTAGAAACATTATTACTAGCTTAATATATAGCAGTCAATGAGAAGATTTTTCTGTTAGGTCAATAGTTTTGCCAACAATCAAGCATTAGCATTACTAGTCGTGCTTTGTGGTTTTGTAGCCATTTTTTCATTGATGTAGGCTTCAATTTCTCTAAATTTTGGGACTGCTTTCAGTTCTAAACGAGTACCATTTCTGAGGGTAATCACTAAATCTCCCCAAGCACCTAGTCCTCTGGGAACCTTAGCCAGCTTAACGATTTCTGAGTAAACAATATCAGTCCGATCTTGTCCCATCCAACCGCCTATGACTGAAACTCGGCGATTAGTAATTCGGTAGCGCAGCCATAAGGCCCGGACTACAGCCCCCACAGTCAGAGGGAGGCCAATAATTGTTAAGCCTATTAATAAGTTAAAGATTAAATCTCCTATATGAGGACCACCTTCAAAGTAGGTTTCTTCTCGAATACCCATCAAACACCTCCGTTTGTGCCAATAGCTTTTCTAATTGTTGCAGAAATTCTTCATAATTGCACATTTGAGCTGTTGGCTTGACCACAATTACTAGATCCCAACCGGGTGAAATAAATGGCAACATTTGACGCAAAGCAGCTCTTATTTGCCGTTTAATTCGATTGCGGACTACTGCACCTTTACTCACTTTTTTGCTAATGGAAATACCGATTCGAGTCGGTCCGGGGGATTGTAAAGTATCTGTAGCCAGATCAAGCTTTTGCTTGTGAGGCAAAGCTCTTAAGGCCAAATGAGAAGTATTTTTACGAATTCCTTTCTGATATATGGCACTAAAGTCTTGATGATGACGAAGCCTATTTTCTTTGGGTAACATGGTGGGACTTTTTGTATACTTGTCCACAACCACTAGCATTATTTCTAATAAACTGCTAGACGATCACGGCCCTTTTTCCGCCTTGCTTTGATTACAGCTCGGCCATTTTTAGTTCGCATCCGGACTCGAAAACCCGATACTCTTTTTCTCTTGCGACTAGTCCCATGCAAAGTTCTTTGAGTCATTTTTGTTTCTCCTTTACCACTAATTGAATAATTTTTAAAGTCACAATCTCCTATTTTAGCATAGGTATTTCATCTACTTAGAGTAGAAAATTTTTGGGGGCGTTATGAGCTAAAGCTCCTAGTCTATTGTTAATAGCCAAGTACCAACATACCTTAATAAAGGTAAATCCCCAGGAGTTCTAATATTTGCATTGAACTGGTACATTCCACCAAATCTTGGATTTTGTACCCCACTAAGAACCACCTCCAGTTTGTTACCGGCAGGAATAGGCTCAGTAGGATAAATTTCCAGAAAATTATTCTCCTGGTCCCAGATTACCTCATCGATAGAAACTGATTCTCCATCTATCCGAATTTCCACCTGTTCAGGGTCAAATGAACCCTTATAGTAATCCGGATAAGCAATTGATAACTGGGCAACGGCTAAATTCAACTTCTTTGCTGGTATCCGCAGTCTATATCTATCCCACATCCCAGACTTACCGGAATCTAAACGATAGTTGAGTTGATTTCCCCTTTCTGGGCCACCAAATAAAGTAAACCCTGGCATCCCCTGAGCCTGACTCACAATCGGCAAACCTATTAAAAAGCAACTGCTCACCATCACAGCAGAAAGTAAACGTTTCATTAAAGCTCCTGTAATTTTAACTATCTATCTATATTATTAAAACTTTATCAAGATTTTATAAATAGAGCTAGGGCACTAGATGACTTACCCTACTCACATCAACTTTAAGTAACCGTCTCCTGTAAAAAAAGAAGTATAGAAATTTTATAAAATTATAAACCCTTCAATAATGATCAATATTTGGTATTAAAAGTAACACAAATCTCATATAAATCCTTGAATTCATAAGACAAGTTAAAGATAGCAATGACGACCTAAATATCAGCCTGATAATTGTTAAATGAACACCCAGTAGTAAAAAAACTATTAGATAGGTAGGTAACTTAGGCCCATTGTTTAGACAAGATTCCTAATGTAAGAAAATCAAACTTTAGTAAACAAGGAGAATTTATGAGAATAGGAGTAGGTAAAGAAATTCTAGCCAATGAATCTCGTGTGGCTTTAGTTCCTGATATGGTATCTCGGTTAGCTAAACAAGGACTAGAGATACAAGTTGAAGCAGGTGCTGGCGAAAAATCCTTCTTTTTTGATGGCACCTACGAACAAGCAGGAGCAAAGATAATTTCTGAGACTTCCCAACTATGGCGCGAAAGTGATGTACTCCTAAAAATTGGGGTACTACAGGAATCAGAAATAGATCAATTACGAGAAGGCTCGATCGTGATTAGTTTCCTTAACCCTCTAGGAAACCCAGCTATTGTCAAGCGTCTAGCTGAACGTAAAATAACTGCATTCAGCATGGAAATGATTCCTCGGACCAGTAGGGCGCAAGTTATGGATGCTTTATCTTCCCAAGCTAATATTGGTGGATATAAAGCAGTCTTGCTTGCCTCTACTGCTCTGCCCAAGTTTTTCCCAATGTTAACTACGGCAGCAGGTACAATTAAACCTGCAAAAGTATTAGTAATGGGTGCAGGGGTAGCTGGTTTACAAGCGATCGCTACTGCTCGTCGTCTCGGCGCAGTAGTAGAAGCATTTGATATCCGCCCAGAAGTAAAAGAACAAGTGCAAAGCTTGGGAGCTAAGTTTGTAGATGTAACTCTCCAAGAAGACACTGTTGCTGAAGGTGGTTATGCGAAAGAGCTATCTGAGCAAGCTAAACAACATACTCGTGAGGTTCTCACAGAACACGTTGCAGCTTCGGATATTGTGATTACTACTGCTCAAGTTCCTGGCAAAAAAGCACCTTTGCTAGTAACTAAAGAAATGGTAGACCAAATGAAACCAGGAGCAGTAATAGTTGATATGGCTGCAGAACAAGGTGGTAACTGTGAATGTACTGAAGCTGGTGTTGAGGTGCAGTGGAATGGTGTCACGATCATTGGTCCTGTGAATTTGCCATCAACTATGCCTGTTCATGCTAGTGAATTATATTCCAAAAACATCTCTGCCTTACTCAAATTAATGATTAAAGATGGGGAACTAAATCTTAACTTTGAAGATGACATCATTGCTGGTGCTTGTGTTACCCATGCTGGTGAAATTCTTAATCAAAGGGTAAAAGATGCTGTAGGTGTGGCAGTTGGCAGTTAGTAAGACTTAATTTATAAAGTTTTGCTAAAGATAGTTTGCCAGCAGCTATTAGCTATTAAGTATAAACCTTAAAAGTTCACAAAAAAAGTCTTATATCTGAGAAAATAGAGACAAAAGTGACTACTAATTTCTAATAGCTGAAGAGGCAATTTGATGCAGCATTACTTGATAAAAAATAGATCAAGCTTGCCACAACACTAAAAGCAAAAAGTAAAAAAATAACGGTGAAAGGATTATGAGTGAAACTTTAATTGCAGCTTTGTTTGTCTTCGTCTTGGCATCATTTGCCGGATTTGAAGTCATTAATAAAGTGCCACCCACCCTGCATACACCCCTAATGTCTGGGGCAAATGCAATTTCAGGTATTGCAGTTTTGGGCGCACTGATCATTGCTGGTGACAAAGATTGGAATGTGACTGTGATTTTAGGCTTAGTCGCTGTAGTGTTTGCCACAATTAACGTAGTTGGTGGCTTTTTGGTGACAGACCGGATGTTGCAAATGTTCAAGAAGAAGGAGGCTGCATAATGACTGATTTTATACCTACTGGAATCCAGTTAAGCTACTTGGTAGCGGTATCTTTATTTTTTGTCGGGCTGAAAAAGTTAGGTTCGCCAGCTACGGCTCGTAATGGTAATTTGTTAGCATCAGTGGGGATGTTAATTGCTATTGTGGCAACCCTACTAGAAAAAGAAGTTATCAACTATGAAATGATTCTGGTGGCAATAGTCATCGGTTCCATTATCGGGGCGATCGCTGCCTACAAGGTAGAAATGACAGCTATGCCACAGATGGTTGGTTTATTCAACGGTCTGGGCGGTGCTGCTTCAGCAATGGTAGCAGTTGGTGAGTTTTGGAAGTATTTGGCTGTTGCCCAGTCACCTCCACTCCCCACTACTATTACAGCATTATTAGGCGTGTTAATTGGTGGAGTAACTTTTACGGGTTCGGTCATTGCTTTTGCGAAACTGCAAGGAATAATGAGCGGTTCCCCCATTACTTTCCCATTACAACAACCCTTTAATGCTATCCTATTTGGTGGGTTTATTGTTGGTAGCGTTTATATGTGTGTCACACCATTTAATTTGCCAGTATTTTTGGCATTAGTAGGTGTGTCTCTAGTATTAGGTGTAATGTTTGTGATCCCCATCGGTGGGGGCGATATGCCAGTGGTGATTTCTTTGTTGAACTCATTCTCTGGATTAGCTGCTAGTGCGGCTGGTTTTGTGGTGATGAACAATATGTTAATCATCGCTGGTGCATTGGTTGGTGCGTCTGGTATTATCCTGACTGTCATCATGTGTAAAGGAATGAATCGTTCCTTAACTAATGTACTATTTGCTGCATTCGGTACTGGTGAAAGTGGTGGTGCTGCCGTTGCTGGTGGTGGTACAACTGATAAGGCTGTTCGTAGCATTGACCCCGAAGAAGGCGCGATGATGTTGGGTTATGCGCGGTCTATAGTTATTGTGCCTGGTTATGGTATGGCTGTTGCTCAAGCACAACATTCTGTTCGGGAGTTAGCAGACCAGTTGGAAGGATTGGGTGTTGAGGTTAAGTATGCTATTCACCCAGTTGCAGGACGGATGCCTGGTCACATGAATGTATTGTTGGCAGAGGCAAATGTACCTTACCCTCAGTTGTATGATATGGATGACATTAATCCTCAGTTTGACCAAGCAGATGTGGCTTTGGTAATTGGGGCTAATGATGTTGTTAACCCTGCAGCGCGTGCGGATAAGAATAGTCCGATTTATGGAATGCCTATTCTTGATGTTGATAAGGCGAAGCACACTATTGTGATTAAGCGCGGTCTTAGCACTGGTTTTGCTGGTGTAGATAATGATTTATTCTACAAAGATAAGACTATGATGTTGTTCGGTAGCGCTAAGGATATGGTTGCTAAGTTGGTTTCTGAAGTCAAGCAACTGTAATTTAGTGTTTCGGATAGATAATTGAACTTTTTCAGCCAGGGATTTTTATCTCTGGCTATTTTTATAATTTGGCGGTTTCTAATCATATTTTCGCCTCTTAGATATTTAAAGATTCTGTGAAGTTGTATCGGTTATTTCAAGATTCAGTAAAGTCTCCTATTTACTCTTGCTATTTAATGTTTATCTCGTTTAGAATTCAAGCATAAGTAGATTCACAGATGTTTGGGCGGTCAAACTCGAATCTTGTTGGAGAAATTATTAAATGATCAACTCTACTTTCGTAAAAAAAGCTTTGATGGCAGCAACTAGTGCAACTGTTGTTAGCTTAGTTGGAGGACAAGCAGCCGAAGCTGTTACTTTTAATTTTCAAGGAGGGCCTAAAACTGAGGGCTCTATTTTCTTCTCCGAGCAAGGTATAGGTGTCACAGCTACAGCAAATGGTAATGGTCAGGTTGCACAAAGAGCTAATGGTTTAGGAGTTAAAGGAGGACGTCTTGACTCTCCTCAACTAGATGGATTGGGTAAGGATGAAACTCTAGAGCTAACCTTCGATCAACAAATCATTTTAACTTCTGCTACTTTTTCCAGGGTTGGTTTTAACGATGAGTTCAAATTGTTTGTTGATGGAGATAAATTAGTTGCTGCAGATATTCCTGGTGGAAATTTATTCGATAAAGGCAGTGGAACTTTTGATTTTACCTATTTCGCAAAACCTGACAGAACAGGTTCAGTTTTAGGATTCACTGTAACAGACTTCAACGATGACTACTTTCTCAGTTCTATCGAAGTTGAAGAAGTTCCTGAACCTCTAACTATTTTGGGTTCTCTATCAGCATTGGGAATGGGTGTGTTGCTAAAAAAACAGCAAAAAAAAATTAATTAAACTTTGACTGATTTGCTAGTAGGGGTAGAAGAATAAAGGGAAAAGGGAAAGTATATATATACTTCTCCTTTCCCCTCTTAGAAAAAAGTAACTATTTTATAGTTATTTTAATGATTTTCAAAGATGGCTATAAATGATTCGTAGTCACAATTTTTGGATGTCACGATTAATTAAAAGTATTTGAGTTAGCTATAAAATTAAGATTTTGTGACTAATAATATTTTTAATTATTATTAAACAAATAAATTTAGAATAGAAAAATCAACTTTTGTATAAATAGTTATTAAATCAGGAGCTAGAATACTTTCCAACTCCTAATTCAGTAATTATGATTAAATTATGATCAATGACTAGGCTCATCATCCTTGGGACCAAAAACCATTTGTACCACCATTTGTTTTCCACCCTTTTCGTGATAGCGATCGGCCCAATGTCGGATGATTTCATCTAGCTCATCTATAGCTTGATCTAGGCGATCAGGAGAAATATCAAACTCTTCCAAAACACGCATTACTTTATTTTGCCGTTCCGCCCAGTCTTTCATCAGGCTGAAATAGCGGGCTGTATCTTCAACCATAATATAAGTACGCTCTTCCTCATCTTCTGGAGAATAAGAAGCACGGGTCAAAGCATAAAAAGGCATTCCCCAAGCAGAGTCTATTTTTGTGACAGTACCAGAATAAATTAAGCGTCGCTTGATATGTTCTGCTAAAGCTTCACTGAGAGGCATTCTACGCTCTGGTGGTAAATCTTCCTGAGAACGCCTATGCAGGAACTCAATTAATTCCATAAACTGAAAAGAATTAATTAATCTCGCATCAGGGAGATTAGATGGAAGTTTGCTCTCTAAATACCGCTTTTCTTCTGGAGTCAGAGTGCTACCAGGAACCCGCGATCGCCCAGGTGTCCAGGGATACTGTTCTAGCCACACATAAGGAAACTGAATTAAATAACGCGGTTCCTGTGAACCTAGCATTTTCAACAGTTTACCTTGAGTTAGTGCTTCTTCTACTTCATGAACAATCACCTTGACCCGTTTCGGTTCAATGTGATGTAAATGTCCTGTCATTCGCAGGTTATGACCTTGTTCAACATAGGTCATATATATTGCGCACTTAGCAGCAGTTGCTGCTGCGTCTAAAAAAGCCCCATGACGATGCCCACTTGTTCTCATGGCACTAAATGCCAAATATAGCATAATCTGATCCATGGCACTGGGGCTAAGGCTTTTGATCAGATCAGTATCGCTTTTCATTACAATCCCCGAAATAACAAAACTCAGGAGGCATCGTAATTATCCTCCGTTAACAGTTGAGTAAAATATTCTGACCTTACTATATTTACATACTAAAAAGCAAGCCAGATAAGATTCCTACACCTATTATGTATCTCCAAGAGCTTTTGGCAATTGGTGCAGGATAACACACACAAATTAATTGTGCGAATAGTTTGGTATTGTAGTAGATTATTACACCCTGTAAGATTTTGGCTGCTAGAGGTATTAATATAACATATTAATTTTAATATAACATACTAAAGTACCATTCATCCCACTTGGACTAGTCGGATCAATGGTCTTTATGGTTTTGACAAGTAATGTAATACTCTTTAACAATCAAAAAATGAAGCTTCGACAAATTTTTACCTGTCACAAATAAAATATCCAGATATAAAAGCTCAACTACCTTGACAAAAATTTCACTTTGATGCGAAACTTAATTTATAGATGAAAACAAGTTTCTCTGGACTTTAGCGTCCACTACCACGATGAGGACAATTTTCATTACCCATATCATCGGGTCCTGGATTACAAACGGCCTCGACGAAAGCTCGTATACTGCTTCCTTCTTTTGGTCTATCTCCATAGTGATCGGTTCGTGCGGAACCTCTAAAAAATGCGAGAGTAGATTGAATTTTATTTTCAGTTTCTAGAGCATTGCTAGTATTAGCACTACCTAGCAATAATAAAGTAGAGAAGATTATCGCTGTATAAGTCTGCATAGGTTTTATCAGTGTTATAGTGTCTATTATCTGATACTGACTTTGCGCGATATATCAGGACAGTTAGCAAAGAATTTGTTAGTCTAATAGTTTTTTTGTCTATGGTCAGCACTCGACTCAAAGAGAGTCTGAAGATTTGGCCAGAGATTATTGATGGAAATTTGTATTTTTGATGACATTACTAATATAATTAGGAGATAGTGGAGTCTCATCTAATACTATCTTCTGGGATTTATCATCAACCCTCTTTTATGACATTAGGGGAATTTAACGAAGTTATACCATGTCCGGATAATTAGTGATAAAAAAACGGTGTTTGTGGTTTTGGCTATTATTTTTCAAAGTGTAGAAACCGGGGAAAGTATTAAATACCTGACTATACTAATATCTATTCCCAACAAACCCGGTTTCTGATAAGATTTCATAGCTTGATTCACCAACGCCAAAAAAATTTTCTCCTTCTTTTATTCTTTCTTCCCTCCTGTTTGCGGAGCATTCCGTAGGAAATTCTGACTCCTGAATTATGACTCCTGAGTAGTTTATTTATAACTGTTCAACCGGACATGATATTACCTCATTTCCGCTTACGAAAAATTAAGGTTTGATATCAAATCCGGTGAAACATTTATTGCACGGACTATCTTTACTCAATACAGACTTTCGATATTCAACCCCCTACTCTCTTCGCATATTAAAATCCTTGGTTTATTCTGAGTTATATACGGGTGATTTTCGTTCTGAATGCTGTCACAAAAATTATAATGATTGGAAAAAGTTTAAATTACCTTTCTGGATTAATTGATTTGGCAATTTATCGATTGATTTATATAGAATCTGCAAAAGGATTATTTATAGGGGTTTTCACAAAGGTAAGCTAAGTAGAAAAAAACTATAGCAATCCTATTTAGGTCGTAACATTTTAGTAGTAGTAAAAAATCATAATGCAGAAATCAGTATTTAGAATTTATAAGAATTCCGGGTGATATTTATTATTCTTAAATTGCTCACAACCAATTTAGGGTTGCTATATATATCTCTCTAGAGTTCATTTAACTTCTATTGTTGTAGTCTATGTTAATGAATACCACTATAAGTTATAGCACTACGGGTTGAAGGAAAAAAATCAATAGAAACTGAAACCATTTTGATTTGCCTTATCTTAGAGACTGTTTGTAAAAGGAATATTAAATCCAGGCGTAGGGTGGGGAGGGTGAGGCGCCAATAATTTGAATCCTAGCCAAAATTTAAGTTTCCGCACCCCACCCACCGAACATTAAGCACTCTGAACGTCTTAATCTTTGGTTTACAAACACTCTCTTATAGGGGATAAAATACTGATGCTTATCTACTTTGATAAACTCAAAAAAAATTTATTCATCAAATTATTAATCAAACAAGATTAATTACAACGATACAATTCTTACAGCCAGAAAAAGAAGATCACTCATCCAATACAAATTGGATGGTCCTTCGGCTATGGGACAAGCAAATGTACACCAAAGACTTCTAATTTTTTGAACACCCTCTTAACTAAAGCGGATTTAGTCTAATATACCAATGCCAAAATCAGGTAGACATTAGTTAGAGAAAATATTTCAACTAAAGACTCACCTATTAGAGTAAACTATAATATTAGTAAAAACTCACAAAAATAAAATAGAAATGGAAAAAGGATTAATTCTCTGGTTTACAGGCTTAAGTGGAGCAGGAAAAACAACCATCAGCAGAATCGTGGCAGAAAAGCTAAAATCAAGAGGTTGTAAAGTAGAAATATTAGATGGAGATATAGTAAGAGAAAACCTATCAAAAGGGTTAACTTTTAGCAAAGAAGACCGAGATATTAATGTTAAGAGAATAGGATTTGTAGCTCATTTACTCAGCCGTAACGGTGTTGTAGCTATTACAGCAGCAATTAGCCCTTACAAAGAAATACGAAATAGCATCAGGGAAATGGATGAAAACTTTATAGAAGTTTATATAAAAGCACCTTTAGAAGTGTGTGAAAAACGTGATGTTAAAGGGTTGTATGCTAAAGCAAGAGCTGGAGAAATTAAACAGTTTACTGGAATTGATGATCCTTACGAAGCACCAGACAACCCAGAAATTACTTGTAACACAGACCAAGAAACAATAGAAGAAAGTGTAGGTAAAATAATTAGTAGTCTAGAAAAATTAGGTTATTTAGCATAACAAAAAAAGAGAGAGGGATAAATGAGGCAACATAAACTCAGCGAACAGAGCTATTTTACAGGCAAAATTTCATTTGTCTGTGCAATAATGAGTTTAACAATGCTTAATCTATGTAGGTATTGGGACTTAGATTCTGCAAAGGCTCAACCCCTCTCTCCGGAATCTCAAACACCCTTAACTGTTACAGAACCAGAAGCTTCTACACTACCAAAACTTGAAGAAGTTTGGCCCAGTGTTAGAGAATCAGAGCCATCTCTGCTAGCTCCACCAGCAGAACCAATATCTATTCCAGAACCAGAGATACCTTTAACAGATACAAAAGCATATACCTTGGGTGCAGGCGATCGCGTTCAAATGGATGTATTTAATGTGCCAGAATACAGTGGAAAAAATGGCCAACACCAAGTACAAATTGATGGTACTCTCAACCTGCCATTAATAGGTAATGTTTCTGTGAGAGGGATGACCCTAGATGAAGCAAAAGAAGTAATTCAAACAAAATACGGTGAATATTTACAGATTCCCATAGTAAATCTTAACTTATTAGCAGCACGTCCATTAAAAATAGCGATCGCTGGAGAAGTCCAAAGTCCAGGTTCTTATACAATTTCTCCTATTGTTAGTCAAAACGGTGATAATCAAAGTGGAACTCAATTACCCACAGTTACTAAAGCATTGCGTGTAGCAGGTGGGATAACAACATCAGCAGATATTCGGCAAATCAAAATTCGTCGCTCTCAACTAAATGCTCCAGAACAAGTTATTAATATTAATCTGTGGGAGTTGCTACGGGGTGGTGACTTGCGTCAAGACATTTCTCTACGGGATGGGGATACTTTATTTGTTCCTAGTATCACCGAAATTAATCCAGCAGAATCAACTCAATTAGCAACCGCAAATTTTACAGGTACTAATACTCAGCCTCTCAATATAGCAGTCGTGGGTGAGGTAGTCCGCCCTGGTCCTTATATATTAGAAGATATAAATGCCAATCAACTTACAGAGGTAGAGGAGAACTCAGACCCAGACAAATTATATACAAATACTTTATCCTCTCAGAAAAGTAAATTGCATACAGTTACGAAAGCGATTAAAATGGCAGGAGGAATTACTCAATCTGCAGATATTCGGCAAATCAAGGTGCGCCGACTAACTCGTGCTGGGACAGAGCAAATAATTAAAGTTGACCTTTGGCAACTGCTCCAAACTGGTGACTTAAGCCAAGATTTAGTTCTACAACCAGGAGATACAATTTATGTGCCAAATGCAGAAGAGATTAATCTTGATGAACTGGCTAAAGTTACAGCATCCAGTTTTTCTCCTGGAAAACTAAAAGTTAATGTAATTGGTGAAGTAATTAAACCAGGAGCATTATCCATGTCTCCTAATAGTACACTTAATCAAGCATTACTAGGAGCTGGTGGTTTTAATCAAGCAAGAGCAGAAACTAAGGAAATCGAGTTGATTCGCCTTAACCCTAATGGTACTGTTACTCGCAGAAAAATACAAGTAGACTTTTCGGCGGAGGTCAACGAGGAAAGTAACCCTACTTTGCTTAATAATGATGTAATTGTAGTTGGTCGTTCTGGTAGAGCAGTATTTAATGATAATGTGGGAGGTGCTTTAGCTCCTTTTAGTCCTATTAATAGAATTTTAGGGATATTTTTTGATATTTTTGATTAGGTGTAGCATCTATAAAATCAAGTTAATAGACATCTCCGGAAAAGAGGGAGTAGGGAGTAGGGAGTAGGGAGTAGGGAGCAGGGATTAGGGAGACATAATTTATGTTTTGTCTACGATAATTGATTTGATTTTTGATTATGGGAGATATCTAACTTCTCTATTTGTCATGCTTGACAAACAGCACAGGGTTATTGAAAAAAAATCAGTATTCAACTAGAGTCAAAACTATTATTTGTAAGCTTTTGAATTTTCATAGCTGTCAAAATACCTTAGTGCGTAATGCTAGTGCTATAAGTTCAAATTAAAAAGTCCAGAATTACAGCAGTTTCGGAGTTGATGAGGTACAAAATTTTAAATTTTATGGCACAGGAAAAAGATATTAATTTTCTGGTATACCTCAATATCCTAGAAGCAAATTAGTGACTTCTATCTTTGAATTTATAGGGTTTTCAATTTTGCAAGAAGTATCATATATTTATTACAATTAAAATTATTAAAGTTAAATTTATTAACATGGAACCAAAAAAAAATTCTCAATTATCTTTATATGATAATAGTAGTCGCGGTAAATTAGTAGATACCAGAAGAAAATTTCAGCCAAATCAATACATATACGATGCTGAATTTCACAAACTAGAGGAAAAAACATCTCAAAAAGAAAACAAAATTTGGAATTTATTATGTCATCGTTTCTTTTTGATTTTTAGTGTCACAACCGCAGTTACAACTGGAGCTTATTTCTGGACGTTGAATCAAATACCTATATACAAAGGTTCCTTTCAACTATTAGTTGAACCAGTAACAGTTACTAACTCAGATAAATCTAATTCGGCACAACAACAGGAGCTAAATAGAACTACAAATATAGGAGAAGATTGGGAACAGCAATCAGAAAAAATTATTGACGGTAGAGAACAAAATAGTATAGTTTCCCAACCGCAACAAAATATTAGACAGAACCAAAATACAGATAACTATAGCTTTGATTATCAATCTCAAATTCAGGTACTAAAAAGTCCGAAAATTATTAAACCGATAATTGCAGAAATTCAAACAGAATATCCAGAAATAAACTATAACTTTCTATTTGGTAAACCACAAAATCAATTTTTTAGCCCTGAAAAATTACAAATAAACAGATTAGACAAAACTAAAATAATCCAAGTTAGCTATCGAGATTCAGACCCGAAAAAAATTAAGTTTGTTTTAGATAAGTTTGCAGCAGCCTATAGTAAGTATGGTAGTCAAGACCCTGAAAGTAAAACTGGCGCAGGGTTAAAATTTGTAGAATCACAAATTCCTAAATATCAAGAAAAAGTCAAAAAATCACGACAACAATTACAACAATTACAACAAGATTATCTATTTGTTAATCCCGAAATTAAAAGTCAAGAAATAGCAGCCGAAAAAAATCAAATTCAATCCCAAAAACTAGAGAATAAAATCTTACTAGAACAACAGCGTTCGCTCTATGCTATCCTCCAAAGTCAATTGGGAATTAAACCAGAAGAAGCTTTAATAGCTTCAGCTTTAAGTCAAGCACCTCGCTATCAATCATTACTAACTCAACTACAAGAAGTAGAAACAACAATTGCTCTAGAATCAGCTAGATTTAAAGAAAAAGCTCCTCAAATTCAAGCTTTGTATCAACGAAGGGAAAGATTATTACCACTATTAAATCAAGAGGCTGAAAAAGTAGTAGGCAGAGATATTGATCAATTGAGTCAAAAAGCTTTAGCTTATCAAGACTCAATTCGCCTAGAATTAATTCACAAAATGGTAACAGCAGCTAATCAAATAGAAGTGCTGGAAGTGCGCAGTCAAGTATTAGATAAAGCTGAGGTTGAATTAAATCAATATATTCAAAAAATGCCAGAAGTGGTACGACGTTATAATGAATTACAACAAGAATTAGAATTGTCAAATAATATGCTCCAAGACCTGTTGGAAAAACAACAAGAATGGGAGATACAAGTAGTATTTGAAAAAACCAAAACACAACCTTGGGAGTTAATTGCTCCACCAGCATTACTAAAAAGTCAAAGTGGGGAATTGGTTGCGGTTTCTCCAAATATGTTATTAAATTTACTATTGGGAGGAACGGCAGGATTAATATTAGGATTATTATTAGCTAAGTTTGGAGAAGGATTTCAACAAGAAGATGTTTTCCAAACACCAAAAGAAGTCAAAAAAACTATTGGTTTGCCTTTGTTGGGTGTGATTCCTATACATGAACAAAGAATGTGGATGAATGATGAACTTAAAGAAAAGAAAAGTTCTTCTTTGGTGTTATATTATTCTCCTTTTCAAGAGGCTTTCCGTACTTTAAATGCTAATATTCGACTGCTAAATCTAGATAATCCAATTAGTTCTTTTGTAATTAGTTCAGCAGCACCCGGAGATGGTAAATCAACCGTGGCAGCTCATTTGGCCCGTGCTGCTGCTGCAATGGGTCAACGGGTGTTATTAATAGATGCCGACTTGCGATGTCCACAAATTCATCAGATGATGGGACTTTCTAATCAGAAAGGGTTGAGTAGTGTAATTAATAATGGTGTATCTATAGAAGAGGCAATTCAGCGATCGCCTGTGGATGAAAATTTATTTGTGTTAACTTCTGGCCCAATACCACCAGACCCAACGAAAATTTTATCCTCAAGGTTGATGCAGGAGTTGATTCAAGAGTCGGCTAAAACTTTTGATTTGGTAATTTGTGACACTGCTCCATTGTTGGGTCGAGCGGATGCTAGTTTGTTAGGAGCTTGTACGAATGGACTAATGTTAGTAGTAGGTTTGGGTAAGACCGAGCGAGAGGCTTTAAGTTGGGCTTTAGATGATTTAAGTATGGCAGGTGTGCCAATGTTGGGGGTAGTTGGTAATGGGGATCGAGCAGATTCTTTTTATCAGCGATATTATGATTATGATTATGTTGAGCCTCAGTATGAAGAAATTAAGCCCCCAGTAATTTCTGATGATTTGAAGCGGTGAAAAAAAAAGTAAATTATTTTGTCTTTGGCTGCGGTAATGGTAGAAGATACAGTCTTTCCGGTCATTATGAGGTACACCCCGAAGCGGGGAAGATATCTACACTACAATATTTTCATCATTTACCATATAGAACCCATTTGGGGTCTTTTCTTGAAATACAAAGCCTTCAGGAAAGCCGTTTTCAAGAGCCTAACAACTATAAGGGTTCAGGAGACCGAAAAATTCGGAAAAATGACTGCCAGAATCATAAAACCCAGATGGGTATTCGACTTGTAACTTGTTAAATAGATACCTTCAGGGGTTCTATAGAAGCCATTTG
>JASJEE010000328.1 GCA_030064835.1 Microcoleaceae cyanobacterium MO_207.B10
TGACACATATTCAATGGTGCGTGACGACGGATTGCTAAATCTGTTTCATAGTCTGATTTTAAGCCGTCTAACACACCCTACGATTTTGCACTACGCCTTCCCACACTCTAAACTCTTTCAGAAATGGTATTAGTTGCTAGTAGTTAAATTTTCCTGACCTTCTACTACCTCGGCAGATTCAATGCGATCGCCCTGCTGAATATTATCGACTACATCTTTCATACCTTGTGTCACATATCCAAATACTGCATAGCTACCATCTAGGAAAGGTAGATCGCTCAAAGCAAAGTAAAATTGGGAAGAAGCAGAATCAGGAGGAGTAGAACGAGCCATTGCCACTGCGCCTCTAGTGTGAGTTAAAGCGGGTTGTTTCCCAATACCAGCTTGTTCAAAAGTTTGACTGTAAATTGGTTCTGGAGCTTCCTGGGGTTTAATCTCCAAAGGAATATAACGCGACTGAGAAGTTGTTGGATCTGTAAAACCACCCGTACCTAACCTCGAAACAGGGATACTAGGATCTTTGCTTTGAGGATCGCCACCTTGTACAACAAATGGTTCAGGTGTCCTTACTACTCGGTGAAAAACCAAGCCATCATAAACTCCCTTCTGAACTAGATCAACAAAATTACCTGCTGTGATCGGAGCATTAGTACCATCGACTTCTATGGTTATGGGAGAACCGTTAACTGTCATGACAACTGTTGCTTTACCATTGAGCTTGGGTAAATTGCTATACTTAGTAGCCAATGTTGTTTGATTAGTTTGATTTGATGGAGTAGATATCTCTGCATTAGTAGCTGAGATGTTATTGCATCCTGATGCTAACAAGGAAGCAACAATTATTAGTGGCCAAAACCACTTGCTAATTTGTTTTTGCATTTTTCACGATATTCGATTGCTTTTACAAAGTCTGATTGTTTCTCCAGAAGCATAGGCGATATACTATAATCGCCAATTAATAAACCTTATGTTCTAACCTTGCCTTGGTTTATTAAAGATTGACTAATACCAATTTCAAAAAGCACGCCGCTGCGGGGGTAACGCTAATCACCCCTACTGACTACTCTAAATATGAGTAGCTCAACTAGATGAAATTGGTATTTTATATTTTTATAGATTTAGATGTGATAACTAGAGATGTCAGAGTTACCGTTTAACTCTGAACAATTTCTAATGTTAATTCTAAAATCTAAAAATATTACAAACCTTCTAAAGGAACTTGAAGAAACTTAGCCATTTGAGCAGCTTCATTTTCCAACTCTGACAAAGGTAATGGCTGTCCGACACGAGTTAAAGGTATTTGGCGTCGGTCTTTGAGACGGAGATATGTAGCTCTACGGGGATTAAGACCTTCTTTAAGGTCTACTTTAATGGATTGCACATCTTCAATAGTACAAATGAATTCTACTTTACGGTTTTTACCAGGAAACCCCCATCGAAATATATGAACTTTGTTTGTCTGTTGGTTAAATTCATTGTAGCCACCACCAACATCCCAGAAAATACTTAACCATAGATAAAGACCATAAATTGTGCCAACTAGGCCATAAAAACCCATTGCTATACCTTGGGGCAAGAAGTTGAGCTGAGTTGGGTCAGCAAAAGGTAACAGATTAACTTTGAAATAGCTAGATATTCCTGACAGGAGGAAACCAACACCTCCCATACTGGCAATTGTGGCCCAGAAATAATTGCTGAGACGACGAGACCCAGTAATTTGTTTACGCAGTAAGCGATCGCCTGTAGAAATTTGTGTGGTCATAAAGCCTCTATAACACTAACTCTAGATTTCTAGATTTTAAAATTTTTCAGACCCAAGGGATTTATATCTAAAATCTAAAATACCCCTAAAATAATAAAATAATAAATTCTATAGATAAGCAAGAATTGTAATTGCAAAATTTGTTAAATCTATATATACTTATGTTAACTTGCTTAAGAAAGCAAACATTAATAAACATTTCAGCCCGTAAAAGACGGATTCCTGTCTTGTTTAATTCTATGACATAACAATCTTAATTAAGTCATAGATTTTGTCTGAGGCCAAAAGCAGCTTGCTGTTAAAGGCATCAGCAAATTAGACAGGAAACCAACAAATTAATTATGAGAGTTGATTGTTGGTAATTCAATAAAAGCAAGAGAAGATAAAAGTAGTATGACTGTAGCACTTGGACGCGCACAAAGTCAAAGAGGATGGTTTGATGTCCTCGATGACTGGCTGAAACGCGATCGATTTGTATTCGTCGGCTGGTCTGGTATACTCTTGTTCCCTTGTGCCTACTTGGCCATAGGAGCTTGGTTAACTGGTACTACCTTTGTTACTTCCTGGTATACCCACGGCTTGGCTAGTTCTTACTTAGAAGGCTGTAACTTCCTGACTGTTGCTGTCAGCAGCCCAGCTAACAGCATGGGACATTCCCTACTTTTCCTCTGGGGTCCAGAGTCTCAATGGGACTTTGCCCGTTGGTGTCAAGTGGGTGGTCTTTGGGCATTCACCGCTCTCCACGGTGCATTTGCTCTGATCGGCTTCTGTCTACGTCAGATTGAAATTGCCCGTTTGGTAGGAGTACGTCCTTACAACGCTATCGCCTTCACAGGTCCAATAGCAGTATTTGTCAGCGTATTTTTAATGTACCCATTGGGTCAATCAAGCTGGTTCTTCGCACCCAGTTTTGGGGTAGCAGGTATCTTCCGATTCATCCTATTTTTCCAAGGATTCCATAACTGGACATTAAACCCATTCCACATGATGGGTGTAGCCGGAATCTTAGGTGGGGCACTATTATGTGCAATTCACGGAGCGACAGTGGAAAACACACTGTTCCAAGATGGAGAAGCATCCAATACATTCCGTGCATTTAACCCAACTCAAGCCGAAGAAACCTATTCCATGGTGACAGCTAATCGTTTCTGGTCACAAATATTCGGTATCGCATTTTCAAACAAACGCTGGTTGCACTTCTTCATGCTGTTCGTACCAGTAACAGGATTATGGATGAGTGCCATAGGTGTGGTAGGTTTAGGATTGAATCTACGAGCTTATGACTTCGTATCCCAAGAGTTAAGGGCAGCAGAAGACCCAGAGTTTGAAACATTTTATACCAAAAACATCTTGTTAAACGAGGGTATCCGAGCATGGATGGCACCTCAAGATCAACCACATCAAAATTTTGTATTCCCTGAAGAAGTATTACCACGTGGTAACGCTCTCTAATTTAGATCTGGTTGTACCAGAATTAGTTTAAAATATCATAATTTTATATAGCTCCTATACTTAATATGTAGGAGCTATTTTTTAATCACGATTACTCAGGGTCTTATGGTACAGTGGTCCCCGATGTTATCAGGTATACACCAAGCGAGCAAGATGTCCGCAATACAAGACATTCAATTCACCCCTTGTACATCATCAGCTCAAAATATGCTATGAATACTGTTTTCTAGCTCATTATCTAAATAGCTCTAAATTCTCGATATCAAAAAAATTTGACAGATTTTTGCCAAGGAGTTTTGGCAAGCAGATTTTGGTATCAGAAATAAATTTGCTTAGAGTTGCTTTATATAATTTCTGTGCTATGATAATAATTGTGTAAACAAAATAATAAACCGCTTAGGGAAAAAAGGAGGTGATGCCCATGCAAGATAGTAGTATACGCATGGGTCACCAGATTGGAAAATACCGGCTGTGTGCCGGGGCTGCTCTCTAGTAGTTAACCTTTGTTCCCCCCTGGGAGCTTTAAGATAAACCTTAATTAGGCTGACCTAGGGTTCCACCCGGCAGTTAGGTTCCAATCAACGTGACCCGCTAGACCGCTCTTATCTCAACTAGTGCTGAAGCATTTGCCAAAACACTATTCTAGATAAGAGCGGATAGTTTTTTGGAAATTTTTTAGGATATAGTTTAATGACTCAATTACTGAGCGCAGAAGAAATTAATCAAGGAGCTAGTCAGTTATCTGACTGGAAGGTAGAAGGCCAAAAGCTTGAATGTGTAAAAATATTTAAAGATTTTGTTCAAGCTATTGATTTTGTTAATAAATTAGTAGAACCGGCTGAAGCTTCACAGCATCATCCCGATATTGAAATATCTTACAATAAAGTTATAGTTAGTTTGACAACCCATGATGCTGGTGGTTTAACAGAAAAAGATTTTAGCATGGCTAGGGAAATATCAGCTTTAAATTAAGCTATATAATTACCAAAATCAAACAAAATTATTACCCCGATTTTTTTTCATCCCTTTAGTAGATCGTAAAATCAATTTCGTAAAAGATGTAATTAATTTTGTCTACCTAGACATATAGCAATCCCCCCATAGGTTGTGACAAATTTAAGGAAGAATAATAAATAAATATGATCGGGAATGCTTATACATTCTGAATCACGTCTTCTGCATCGTCATTTTTGACCACTACTAAAATGTTCTGGCTGAAATAGGATTGCTATAGATATCTTATATTATTAGCATGGAACTTATAAATCTACTACGGATTAATTAAATTATCGTCGATACTATAACTATTTATTGTTTAATTGAGACTGAAGATAAAATAAAAAATCTTACTATTTTCCTTTCTTACTGAACCTAAAGTAAAGTATATTAAGTAATATGTAAGCATTTAGCCGTCAGCTAGCTTCCTATTTTCAGAACTGCTGGCTTCAGCCGTCAGCTACGAGTTATTAACTTATCCTGTTTATCAGGAGTAATTAATCTCCAAAAAGTGAAATATCAAGAAAAAAATCATCAGCTAATTTTAATCAGTTCTGTAGGTTCACTCGGCTATTAGTTGACCGCTGACTGCTAATAGCTGAATGCTTACAGTAATATAACAGTATTAAGTTGATTTAGGATTGAGGCTATTAACTAGCCCTAAATTATGCTCCAGCTAAATCTGCTCAAGTGGTTGCAAGAACCAAACACAAATAGCACACAGTTTTTGATAGAACAGCTACTAGATATTGGAGCTGCTCTATCAGATACTCATGACCTCGGTGAGCTATTAAATTTGATTTTATCTAAAAGTCGAGAAATAACTTTTAGTGATGGAGGTAGTGTCTATTTAGTAGATAATAAAGAAAATCAACCATCTAAGTTGTTATTCAAGGTAGCCCAAAATGATTCCTTGCCAGGATTTTCTTTTCATGAGCTAGTAATGGCCATGACATCTGAAAGTTTGGCAGGATATGTTGCTATTACGGGTGAAAGTTTAAACTTACCAGATGCTTACAATCTACCTTTGGGTATACCTTATAGATTTGACAAAAGCTTTGATCAAAATACAGGATATCGCACCTGTTCGGTATTGGTATTACCTATACAAAATCGACATCAAGAAATAATTGGGGTGCTGCAATTAATTAATCGCAAGGTCAAGTCTAATGTGGTACTCACAACAAAAAATGCTCAAGAATTAACTCAACCCTACTCAGAATGGGAAGAAAAAATATTACGTTCTCTAGCCTCTCAAGTAGCAATATCTATAGAAAGAAATCATCTACAAGAAAATATAGAAAATCTATTTGAGGGTTTTGTCAAAGCATCAGTACAAGCAATAGAAGCTAGAGATCCATGTACATCCGGCCATTCAGAACGAGTAGCTAAACTAACAGTAACCCTCTGTCAAGAAGCAAATACTATTAATCAAGGATTTCTATCTAAAATCAATTTCAACGAGCAGCAAATTCAAGAAATTCGCTATGCAGCTCTTTTACATGATTTTGGTAAAATTGGTGTTCCAGAAGCAATATTAACAAAGCGTAAAAAGTTGTATGAAGAACAACTTGAGATTATTAAACAGCGATTTTCTTTAGCACAAAGAACTTTAGAAATAGAATCTGCCGAAGCGAAGTATAAATATTTGTTAGAACATTTATCAGATAAATCTAAACCACATCTACAAGAAAATTGTTCTTTTTGTCAAAACATCAAAGATTCAGATTTAGAACTAGAACAAAAAATTACCCGTCTTCATAATTACTGGAATGTATTATTAACAGCTAACGAGCCAACTATTTTAGCAGAAGAACCATTAGAACAATTGAGGCAACTGTCAGCTTATACCTATAGAGACGTAGACGGTGAACTTAAACAGTTAATTACACCACAGGAGATGGCTCAACTTACAATTCCCAGAGGTAACTTGACTCCTGAAGAAAGACTTGCTATTCAATCTCATGTAACTTATTCCTACGAATTTCTCAAGCGTATTCCTTGGACAAAAGATTTACAAAAGATTCCAGAAATTGCTTATGGACACCACGAAAAGCTTGATGGCAGTGGTTATCCACGGGGACTAAAGGAAGCTGAAATTCCGCCTCAAGTTCAGATGATAGTCATTGCTGATATATATGATGCTTTGACTGCAGGGGATAGACCCTATAAACAAGGCTTACCTGTAGAAGTTGCTCTGAAAATTATGCGCTCAGAAGCAGCTCAGAATAAAATTAATAGTCACTTTTTGGAACTATTTGAACAACGCCAAGTCTTTTCCATACTAGGACACTGTAAGTAAAGTTGAGCTAAATAGGCAAAACTCCCTCTTGCAGTTATAACTATAGAAATAAAACAAATCATACAATTAATAGGGCCATTAGAGGTATAGTGAAAAAAATATTAATAGAACTTGTTGACAGGAAAAAATTATGATAGTCTGTCACTCAGCTACCTAATATTTATTATTGGCAAGCTATTTAGTTTCATAATATTTAGTTTTTTCATACCTCATGTAAACTACTGGGGAAAAGATTTAACTTGTAGTAAAGCTAAGAGACGGCTTCGTTTGTGCTATGAAAAATTCGAGCAAACGTCTAAGTTTGTTCTAAAGGTGGCAATTATTATGAAATTGCTGACAGCTAACCAAATTTAGGAAACAGCCTTAGAGACTGACCAAAAAAAATTGGACTAACTGTAATGTAACTCCGTCCATAATATTTATTTATGGGGTTTAAGGAATTGCAAAGCGAAAAAGCAATAAGTCTGCTAACCTATAAAAATTAACTAGATACAAATAGCCAAATAGTCTCTCTATAAATCGGTGTGAGGATGAGAGGGAAAATGTCAAAAATATTCTTAAATTGTCTGCTACTTAGCCCGGCATTCTTGGGAGCAACCCTTGTTGCATCCTCAACCGCCATGGCTACAGAAAGTAAAGCAACGGATAACGTTGTTCAGCGACAAAATGCAACATGGAAAGTCGAACAGGAAATTGAAGTATTAGCTCAAGTCCCTAGTACAAATTCGGCTAATTCTGTCGCGAGTACACCAGCAACTACCATACGACAAATAAATCGCTATGGTAAGGAAGGTCGTAATCTTCGTCAACCAAATAGTATTCGTAATATTAACAGAAGCGGTAGGAAGAAAAGGGGTCAGGTTACTTCTGTATCTCAACTTTCCGATGTTCAGCCTACAGATTGGGCATTTCAAGCACTACAATCTTTGGTTGAACGCTATGGATGTATCGTTGGATATCCAGATGGTACTTACAGAGGCAACCGGGCTCTGACACGCTTTGAATTTGCTGCAGGTGTAAATGCTTGTTTGGACAGAATTACAGAACTTTTACAAGCATCCATAGCAGATACTGTAACCAGAGAAGACCTGGCAATTTTGCAAAGAATACAAGAAGAATTCTCTGCTGAATTAGCAATTCTCCGAGGTCGTGTTGATTCTCTGGAAGCTCGTGGTGCTGAGTTAGAGGCTAACCAATTTTCGACCACCACTAAACTCAGAGGTGAAGTAATTTTTGCCTTGGTTGATAACTTGGAAGACCAAGGAGAATATGGAATGTTTGGTGGTGGTGCCCAAGATGAAGACCAAACAGTATTCCAATACCGGGCACGTCTGAATTTTAACACCAGCTTTTCAGGTCAAGACCTATTATTTACTAGGTTACAAGCAGGAAACGCTCAAGCATTTAACCAAAAGATAGCTGAGTCAGAAGGACTGCAAACTTTTAATATTTTTGGGGACACAGACGATACAGTTAAACTCGACAAACTTTTCTATAAGTTCCCTCTCAGAGATAACATCAGAGTAACCGTTGCAGCTAATAAGGTAAGTTGGTACGACTTTGTTCCTACCCTCAATCCTTACATGGAAGACTTTGATGGAGGAAGTGGTTCTCTGAGTGCTTTTGGTCAAAGGAACCCCATTTATCGCTTAGGGGGAGGTAAAGGACTTGGAGTTGAATACGACTTTGGTTGCAAAGACCAATATGCTTGTCCTCATAGTCCTTTTTCTGTTGCTTTTGGTTACTTAGCAGCAGAAGGTGAAGACCCCAGAGAAGGAAGAGGTCTTTTTAATGGAGACTATGCTGCTCTAGCACAATTAACGTTTACTCCCATTAGAAATTTTCAAATTGCATTAACTTATAACAAAGCTTACTTTGGACCTGGTAATTTTGGATTTGATGATGGTGCAGCTACAGGTCTGGGAGATAATGGCAGTCTAAACAGTGGCTTTGTGGGAACTGGTATTGCTAATACTGTGT